>JAYUGN010000253.1:0-3982 GCA_043767605.1 Gammaproteobacteria bacterium | reverse complement strand
GCGGCGCCACGCTGCTGCTGCCCAGGCCGCAGCCCTGCAGTGCAAGGACGAGCAGCGCCGCGAAGGTGCCAGAAACGAGGGTGAGGTGTTTCATCAGTTGCAGTGCGTCGAGTTCGGGTACTTGCTTTCGTCGGCCACGATCACGTCACGGATCCATTGCAGTACCAGGTCGTGGCCCTCGTCGTGCACCACGCTGCGCGCCAGCGGCGGCATGCGGGCGGCGGGCGAGGTAGCCGCGCTGCTGATGCGGTACTCGACGATGGACTGCGCCGGCGCCGCCGGCACGATGTCGTAGGCGCGGCCGCCGCTGCCGTCGGCGCCCGTGGCCGTCGAATGCTTGCATACGCCGTACGAGAGACCGACCGGATCCGACGCGCTCAGGTAGAGGCCGGTGCTCGCGGCAAAGCCATGCACGTTGTGGCAGTGCTGGCAGTTCACTTCGAGGTAGGCCTTGGCGCGCTTCTCGACGTCGGCCGCGCTGCCGGCGGTGTCTCCGCCGTCCCCCGGCTTGTTGTAGACCGGCAGGCGTTCGACATTGGCGATCTTGGTGGTGGGGTTCACCGTCAGCGCCGGGCAATCGAGCATCAGGCCGTGGCTGCACAGCCAGTCCACCTGGTTCTTGTCCTTGATGGCGTTGGCGGCCTGCTCGGTGGGCACTGGCGATTCCGACTGGTACGGACGGTTGAGGTTGCGCACCTTCAGGCCGATCGGCGCCGCGCCGGCCTCGCTGTCCTGGCGCGAATGGCAGGACAGGCACTGGTTGGCGTTGGGCACCTGGTAGTTGGTGGATCCGGTGTGCATCACGCCCGAGTCGGCATCGTGGTAGCTCCAGGTTACGTCAGCGGCGGCGCCGCCCTGCGACAGTCGTGCCACGCGCTGGCCGCTTTCCGTGCCCCAGACATAGACGAGCGGATCCCAGCGCGTGGAGTGCGAGCTGTTGTTGATCCGCTTGATCAGCAACCGCGTCTCGACCACGTTTTCGGTGCCGGCGCCTTCGTTCGCGAACGCAAAGGACTTGGCGATGATGGTGCCGACCGGGAAAATCACGGTGGCGTCCGGGCCGTCGGTGGAGGCGTCCTTGTAGATGGCCTTGCCGCCGGTGGGCATGAACAGCACGCGGTATTTCACCGAGTAGTCCGAGAACAGCTTGGTGTTGAGCACGAACGGCGTGCCCACCACGTTGGTATCGCCGGCGCCGCCCGGATCCGAACTGTTGGGCGCGCTGGTCGGGTCCTGCGGCTTGCTGAACAGGTGGTACTGGTCCAGGGTCGGGCAGTTCACGCGCGCCGCGTCGAAATTCACCTTGCCGGCTGCGGTCACCGCCTCGCACAGGCGTGCGATTTCCTCGGCAGTCGGCGCGACGTCGCCCGGGGGCGAGGGCACGAACGGCGGGATGATGATCGCCGGCAGCGGCGGCAAGTTCTTGCCGTACTTGGCGGCGCACTTGTGGTCGGACATGTCGAACGTGGCCGGGAATTCCCGAGACTCGGCGACCTGTTCCGGGGTCGGCGGGTTGCCGCTCGATACGGCGATGAAGCCATTCGCGCCCTTGGTGCCGTGGAAGTTCGAGAACGCCAGGCTGTCGGCGCTGTACTCGTTGTCATCGTCGATGCAGCTGAACCACCAGTCCGGCTTGATGCGCGCCTTGTCGCCGGTCTTGGCGAACTTGTAGGCGTTGTAGCGGCAGCCGGGATTTTCCTGGTTGGTGAGCAGTGGCTTGCCACGCTCGTCCGCCGGCACCGGCGAGCCGTCGGCCCGCTTGGGGTATTCGCAGGTGTCGTTCAAGGAATCTTCCAGGCCGTCCCAGACGATGTGGCCACCGCGATAGCCGCTGGAGGTGCGAGACCCGGAGCCGGGTCCGCCGGAACCCGCGGCCGCGCAGGTGGCGGCATTGGTGGCGATGCCGCAGGCGGCCTGGTTCTTGTAGCCGACGATGGCGGGCAGCAGGCGCGCGGTCTTGTTGCTCTGCAGGTCGTCCGTGGTGGCGTCGGGCAGCCGGTTGCCGTTGTTGAAGAACTTGTTCTTCCAGATGTGCACGCCTTCGCTGTAGAAGTCGATGCGCTTCTCGCTGGGCTGGTCGCCCGGCGGGAAGATGGCGTAGCTGGTGTGGATGATGCCGCCGGTGTTGTTGTCGCGGAATTCGTTCTCGAAGATGTCGATGCGGTCGTAGGCGAGCGTGATCATGCCGCTGCCCGGCGGCACGTTGGCGACGAAGCCGCCCTCGGTGAAGTTGTAGCCGTTGTTCATGCGCGCGAGGTTGTGGTACATGCGCGTGCGGTCGCCGTACTGGCGCAGGTTGCCGTCGAGGTCATAGACCAGGAAGCCGCCGGTATTGCATTCGGCGATATTGTCGTGGTACTCGCCGCCCTGCACGTTCTCGATCTCGAAGCCGAACACGTTGTAGATCGCGCGGCTGTTGCGGATGATCACGGTGTTGCTCTGGCCGACGTAGATGCCCGCGTCGGAGGCGCCGATGGATTCGGAGCCATCGATCAGGATGTTGTCGGAGCCGACCGGGTAGATGCCGTAGCGTCCGGCCTTGTCGCTCACGGTGTAGTCGGGCGAGGATATGTCGCCGCCGGAGTTTTCCGGCACGTTGGGGTTCAGCGTGGCCGGGTCGGTGCACTTGATCGCCATGACCTCGGCGTACTTGTCGCCAGCCTTGATCGGCGTGGCGCTCTCGCGGCCGCCGTTCGAGGACCAGAACGCGCGCACGCGCTCAAGGGTGCCGTGATCCACGGCGCGCATCTCGAAGCCGTTGCCGTCGGTGTCGGCGACCGTGAGGTCCTGCACGGTGATGCCGCGCACGTTGACGGCGAGGATGCCGACCTGCTGGTTGCTGTTCTTGAACGACAGGATGGTCTTGTCGCGGCCGCAGCCCTTGATCGTGATGTTTTCCGTGTTGGAAAGCTGCAGCGTGGTCTTGAGGTCGAAGAAGCCGCAGTCGAACTCGATGGTGTCGCCCGGCACCACGGTCACCATGGCCTTGATCATGTCGGCTGTCGCCGTCGCGCCAGGCTCGATCTTGAAGGTCTGGCCGGCCACGACCGCGGTATCGCCGCCACCGCCACCGCCGCAGGCGTGGAGGAAAACGATCGAAGACGCGATGGCAAGACGAACCGACAAGTTGCTGATTTTCATGATCTCTCCGTTACCGCAAACCCGAACACGCCTTCAACCACGCAAATTAGCCCGTTTGGGGTCGGCTGTCAGCAGTAGAAAAGCAGGGGGGCTAAGCTTCGCCGATGCTCTGTCCCAATTGCCGCTTCGACAACCCGGACGAGGCCAAATTCTGCAACCAGTGCGGCACCCGCCTGGGGGCCGCGGCGGCGGCCCCGGCCCGCACCAGCTACACGCCCAGGCACCTCGCCGAAAAAGTGCTGAAAGCGCGCGGCGCCATGATCGGCGAGCGCAAGCGCGTGACGGTGCTGTTCGCCGACATCAAGGGCTCGACCCAGCTGGCCGAGCAGGCCGGCGCCGAGGCCTGGCACGGCATCCTTGACCGCTTCTTCGCGATCTTGTCCGAATCCGTGCACCGCTACGAAGGCACGGTCAACCAGTACACCGGCGACGGCATCATGGCCTTGTTCGGCGCGCCGATCGCGCACGAGGACCATGCCCAGCGCGCCTGCTTCGCGGCGCTGGCCATGCAGGCGGACATCCGCAAGTTCGCCGACGACCTGCGCCTGAAGCAGGGCATCAACCTGACGTTGCGGGTGGGCATCAACACCGGCGAGGTCATCGTCGGCCGCATCGGCGATGACCTGCGCATGGACTACACCGCGCAGGGCCACACGGTGAACCTCGCGGCGCGCATGGAGCAGATCTGCGAGCCCGGCCGCATCTACCTCACGCGCAACACCGCCCAGCTGGTCGAGGGTTATTTCTCGCTGCGCGACCTCGGCGAATCACCGGTGCGCGGCGTGGACAAGCCGGTGCCGGTGTTCGACCTCGAGGGCGAGGGCCCGATGCGCACGCGCCT
>JAYUGN010000252.1:0-11077 GCA_043767605.1 Gammaproteobacteria bacterium | reverse complement strand
TGTTGGTCTTGCCGAAGGGATTGGCGCCGGCGTCGATCAGGCGCTGCACGGCCGGCGCCGTGACCTTGGGCCGGTAGTCCTTCAGCGCCGGCGAGCCGCAGACCGTGGTCATGCCGGCGACTTCCCAGGCGTCCTTCAGCGTGATCGGCAAGCCGAGCAGCGGCGCGGCATCGCCACGGGCGAGGCGCGCATCGGCGGCACGTGCGCGCTCGCGGGCGCCGTCCCAGTCGGTGGCGACGATCGCATTGAGCTTCGGATTGACCTGCTTGTGCCGCTGCTCGAAAACGCCGAGCAACTCCACCGCGGAGATCTTCCGCTCGCGCAGCAGCGCGATGAGCTCATGCGCGGGCGCGTAGTGGGGCTCGGTTGCCACCGTCAGTGGCGAACCATGTGCGCCGGCAGCTTGTTGAGCGTCATCGACCGTCTCCCGTATCCAGCGCTCATCATGCTAAGGGTGAACGAGGCGGGCAATGGTAAAACGAGCGGCAAGGCTGGTGCCCCTGGAGTATCGTGGCCTCACACCAGTGCTGGGGTGCCATGTGGAAACCGTAAACCTGTCCGAGGAATTGATTGAAGAGGCGAAAGCCATTACGGGCAAGCGTACTCCGCAAGCGGCGATCAAGGCACTGATCGGGTTGCGATACGTGCCGAACATGCTCCGTGAATCGGAGGTAGACAAGCCGCGAGATCGCAATCGGAGGGGTGACATCCATTAACGTATTCGTTAATATTTGAAGGCCTCCAGGAGACCCTCATGCCCATCACCTCGAAAGACATCGTGCCCCTCAACAAGGTCCGTGCCTCGCTGACAACGCTGGCCGAGCAAGCTCGGGATGGGCACGAAAAGATCATCACCAAGAACGGTGAGAGCTATGTGGCGCTGGTGGACGCGCGCAAGCTGGACCACTACCACCGGCTGGAGCAGGAATTTCAGTACGTCTCACTGGCCGAGGACGCCCTCCGCGGCCTGGACGACGTGGACGCTGGCCGGACCCTTTCGGTGAGCGCGTTCAAGCGCAAGCACGGCCTGCGCTGAGACCGGCGCGTGGCGAAGGTCACGGTCAGGATCGCGTCAAATTTCGAGCGCAACCTCGACGCGATCCGGGATTTTCTGGCTGAGCAGGGCGCCTCGGCGCCCTTCACCGGACTGGTGGAGTCGGTGGTGCTGAGGCTGGTGCCCATGCTGGAGTCGCACCCTCGTGTGGGCCGCGACTGGATGCTGCGGACGCCGCTGACCGCCAAGGGCCGGGCCTTGCGGGCGCGCATCAAGGTCAAGCTGGGCAACGCCCGCGAACTGCGGGAGTTCGTCCTCGACGATTACCTGGTGCTGTATTCGATTGACGGCTCAGTGCTGACGCTGCTGGCCGTTCGACATCACCGGCAACTGACCTTCGATGTTTCGAGTGGTCGGAGCGAATTGGCGCTGCGCGAAGCGCAGCCCCGAGCGTCAGCGAGGGGTGAGGCGCGGTACCCCGCGCCGAACCACCTGCGACCTCTTGGGTGATAAGAACCACGTTCAGTGGTGGGGTTGGTCGGAGCGACAGGACTTGAACCTGCGACCTCTTGGTCCCGAACCAAGCGCTCTACCAAGCTGAGCTACGCTCCGAAAATCTAGTGGGTCCGCTGTGTGGCGAACCGCGCGATGCCGACCAGCGCGTCCTTGAAGGGTGAATCGGGGAGATCGCCCAACGCTGATATCGCTGCCAGCCCATGGGCTGTAGCGAGGGCGGCACTATACGCAAGCCCCCCCGTCTGTTCAACGGCGGCGAGCACTTTTTCCAGGCTGTCGATGCGGCCTTCCCGGAGCGCGCCCTGGATCAGCGCGCGCACCTCCGGCGTGCCGTGTTTCATCGCGTGGATCAGCGGCAGCGTCGGCTTGCCTTCGGCCAGGTCAGTGCCGAGGTTCTTGCCGGATTCGGACGGGTCGGCCTGGTAATCGAGCAGGTCGTCCACGATCTGGAAGGCCATGCCGAGTTCGTGGCCGTAGGTGGCCATGTGCTTCTGGGTGGCGGCATCGGCGCCGGCGGCCACCGCGCCCAGCGCCGCGGCAGCCTCGAACAGGCGGGCGGTCTTGAGCTCTATCACGCGCAGGTAGCGGCCTTCCGTCACGTCCGGGTCGCCGGCGTTCATGAGCTGCAGCACTTCGCCCTCGGCGATGGCGTTGGTGCAGTCGGCCATGAGCCGCATGACGGGCATGCGCCCGGCATCCACCATCATCTGGAAGGCGCGGGAATACAGGAAATCGCCCGAGAGCACCGCCCCGGGATTGCCCCACACGGCGTTGGCGGTCGAAAGGCCGCGGCGCTTGTCGGCGTGGTCCACCACGTCGTCGTGGAGCAGGGTGGCGGTGTGGATGAATTCGATGACCGAGGCCAGGAGCGGCGGCTCATTGGTGCGGCAGCCCAGGGCCCGGGCGGTGAGCAGGACAACGGCCGGGCGCATGCGCTTGCCACCGGCGGAGACGATGTGGGCGCCGATCTGCTCGATCAGGGCGACCTCGGAGGCGAGGCGCTCCCGGATGATGGAATCGACCCGCTTCATGTCGTCCGCGATGGGCGAAAGCAGGGCTTTCAGGTCCAAACGAGGCGGGTTTTGCATGGCGGCCGCATGCTAGGGGCAAGCTCGGGGAGTGGTCAATCTTGTCTATTCAGTTCCGGCCCGGAGCGGTCGGTAATGCGCTTACAGTGAATTGACATGACTCCCCCTGCAGCCAACGTGCCTTGGTCGGCGATTCAGCGGTTATTGCTGCTGAACCTGATGCTGGCGCTGGGCTATTACCTTGCGGCGCGGTTCGGCTTGCAACTGCAGTTCGCCCAGAGTCAGGCCACGCCGGTCTGGCCGCCTTCAGGCATTGCGGTGGCGGCGGCGCTGCTGGGAGGGCGCCGGATGTTGCCGGGCATCGCGCTCGGCGCGTTTTTCGCCAACCTTGCGGATTTCCACATGAAGCTGGGCGGAGACTGGAACGAATTTTTGCTGCTGCATCCACTGGCGGTGGCGGAAAGTGCGCTCATCGCGGCCGGCAATACCGGGGAAGCCTGGGTGGCGTCGAGCTTGGTGAATCGCTACATCCCCGGCCAGTTCGTCTCGGATTCGGTGCGCGCCGTGCTGCAGTTCATCTGGATCGTGCTGGCGGCCTGCGCGGTCGCCGCCGGCACAGGTGTTGGCAGCCTCACGGCGCTCGGGTTCCTGCCGGGGGCGTTGTTCTCCAAGGTCTGGCTGACGTGGTGGGTGGGGGACGCCGTCGGCGTATTCCTCGTCACGCCGCTGCTGGTCTGGATGGCGACCGCCGGTGCCCAGGTGCGCCGCGACCTTGCCTCGCCCAAGGCGCTGTTCGCGCTCGGCCTGGCCGCGCTGGCGGGCGGTGTTTCATTCCTGGCCTGGGGCGACATCACGTTCTTCACCTCCGAGGCCTATCTGACGCTGCCGTTGCTGATGTTCATCACGCTGAGCTATGGCCGCACACTGGCGCTGCTCTCGGTCGCCGGTATTTCCGCCATGGCGATCTGGGGCACCGTGCATGGGAGTGGACCGTTCGTGCGGGGCGATTCCAATATTTCGCTGATCCTGCTGCAGGGGTTTGTCGGCGTCGCCATCATTTCGCTGATGCTGCTCGAGGCCTTGCAGCGCGAGCGGCAGAAAGCCCTGGATGCCATGGCCGTCGTCAACGCCAACCTGGAGTCGCTCGTCGCGGAGCGGACGGTGGCGCTGGAGCGCTCGAACCACGAGCTCGCGCGCTCCAACCAGGAGCTCGACGATTTTGCCTACATCGCTTCGCACGACCTCAAGGAGCCGTTGCGCGGTATCGAGAACCAGCTGGCGTTTCTCGCCGAGGATTTTGGCGCCCAGCTCAGCGCGGGCGTGAAGGAACGGCTCGACCGCCTGCCGCCGATCCTCAAGCATCTCGAGAACCTGATCGCCACGCTGCTGCACTACTCGCGCGTCGGGCGCGTGGACCTGGCCATGGCCGACGTGGATCTCAACCAGGTCGTTGATCAGGTGCTGATGTCGCTCTCATCCCGCCTCGAGGAGGAACGGATCGAGGTGAGGCGGCCGACGCGGCTGCCGGTCGTGCACTGCGACAGCGCCCGCATCGGCGAGGTCTTCCGCAACCTCATCACCAACGCGATGAAGTACAACGACAAGGCGCAACGCTGGCTGGAAATCGGCGTCGATCCGGCCGCTGTGCCGGCACTGTACGTCCGCGACAACGGCATCGGCATCCGCGAACAGCATCTCGAACGCATCTTTCACATCTTCAAGCGCCTGCACGCGCCGGGAAAGTTCGGCGGCGGCACCGGCGCAGGCATGACCATCTGCAAGAAGATCGTCGAGCGCCACGGCGGCCGCCTCTGGGTGAAGTCGGCGCCGGGCGAGGGTTCCACGTTCTATTTCACGCTGTCCGCCGAGACGGGGGTGCATTGATGCGCGAATCCCAGGTGATCCTGATCGTCGACGACAATCATGGCGACTACGAGGCTGCCGTGCGCTCCCTGCGCAAGGCGCGCATCGGCAACCCGATCGTGCATTGCGAAGACGGCGACCAGACGCTCGACTACCTGCATCACCGCGGCCGCTATAGCGACCCGGCCAGCGCGCCGCGGCCGGGCGTGATCCTGCTCGACCTCAATCTGCCAGGCACCGACGGACGCGACATCCTGGCCGAGGTCAAGGGCGATCCGTCGCTGAGATCCATTCCGGTGATCGTGCTGACCACGTCCAGCGATGAGCGGGATGTCGAGCGCTGCTATGCGCTGGGCGCGAACTCCTACATGAAGAAACGGCTGGACCTGCAGGAATTCATGCAGGCGATCCAGCGCATGTCCGATTTCTGGCTCGAAATCGCCCTGTTGCCAAGCGGCGAGGAACAGCCATGACCGGACGCCGGCTGGCAACACTGCTGATCGTCGAGGACTCGGCGACGGACCGCGAGAGCTATGTCCGCCAGTTGGGCCGCAACCCGGAGTACGAACTGCGCTTCACGGAAGCCTCGAGCGGTGAGGAAGGCCTGGCGCAGATCCGGCGGACGCGGCCGGACTGCATCGTGCTCGATTACGGCCTGCCGGACACCGACGGCCTGAAGTGGCTCGCCGCGGCGCGCAGCCTCACTGGCGACCTCACCATCCCGGTGGTGATGCTGACCGGGCAAGGCACTCCCCGCGTGGCGATCCAGGCCAGTCGCGCCGGTGCAATCGAATATCTCGTCAAGGACCAACTCTCGCCCGAGGCCCTCAATCGGGCGGTGACCGCAGCGTTGCGCGCGGGATCGGCGGTGCGGGAGTCTCCGCGCTACCACGTGCTGATCGTGGACGACAATGCGACGGATGCCGAGCGCTACCGGCGCCTGCTCAGTGGTGCCGGGACTTTCGAGTTCACCGTTGCGTCCACGGCCGCCGACGGGCTGGCCGCGTTTCAGGCACGGATCCCGGACTGCGTCTTGCTGGACTACAACCTGCCGGACTTTGACGGCATCGAGTTCCTGCACAGCCTGGGCGCCCAGCAGTCGGCGCGGGGCCAGCCGATGCCGGTGATCGTCATGCTGACCGGGCAGGGCTCGGAATCCGTGGCGGTGGAAGCGCTGAAGAGTGGCGCCCACGACTATCTGGTCAAGGATGCACTGTCTCGTGAAACCCTGGTCCGATCGGTGACCACCGCCATCGAAAAATTCAGGCTGCAGGCCCGCCTCAAGGACAAGGAGCATGAGTTCGAGCAGTTCTGCTACGCCGTTGCGCACGACCTGCAGGCGCCGCTGCGCCGGGCCAGCCAGTTCGCGATCCGGCTGCGGCGCTCGTTGCCTGCACCGATCGAGCCGCGAAGCGCCGAGTATCTGGACTTTGTCCAGGAAAACATCGGTTCGCTGCAGACCATGCTGCGGGACCTGCTTTCGTACTACCAGGTCATTCGCTCAAGGGACACCCGGGGCCCGGTGGATATCAACCTCATCATCGAAACGGTGCTGCGCAACCTCGCCGAGCAGGTTACGGGGCGCAATGCCCGTGTCACCGTGGAGCCCATGCCGGTGGTGATGGGCTACACCTCGGCCCTGACGCAGTTGTTCCAGAACCTGGTCGAAAATGCGCTCAAGTACACGAACCAGGCGGCGCCCGAAATTTCCCTGCGGTGCGAGGACGCGCCTTCGGCCTGGGTGATCTCCGTGTCGGACAACGGCATCGGCATAGACCGGACGCAGTTGCGGCAGATTTTCGAGCCGTTCCATCGCGCGGTGTCCAACGATCACTTTCCCGGCACCGGGCTGGGCTTGGCCATCTGCGAAAAGGTGGTGTTGCAGCACGGCGGGCGGATCTGGGCGGAATCCGATCCCGGTGCGGGTGCCACTTTCAAGATTTCAATCCCGAAGGCGACGCTGTGAGCGCGCTCAGGGTCCTGGTCGTGGACGACAGCACCCAGGACCTGATGCTGTTCCGCTTCCTGCTGGACGATCTCGCGGCACAGGGCTTCGGCGCGATCCGGTGCGACGAAGCCAGTGACGGACAGCGTGCGTTGCAATTGCTGCATGAGCACGACTACGACCTGATAGTGCTCGACCAGCAAATGATGCTCGGACTGAACGGTGCGCAAGTCATGGAAGCGCTTCCAGCCGTGTTCACCTCGGGCCGCCGTCGTCCTAAAGTGGTCGCCTATTCCAACTGCGACGTTCCGGAATTCCAGCGGCGCTGCGTCGCGCAAGGCGCCGACGTGTTCGCCCCCAAATATCTGGAAGCCCCGCAATTCGCCTCGATCCTGCGGAGCCTTCAGCTCGCATGAAGCTGACCTCTGCAGCGGCGCTGATGTTGGCTGCTGCCCTGGGCCAGGCGCGGATTGCGGACGCTGCCGGAGGCGGTTTCGGAGAACTGTCGGTAAAGCCCGCGTACATCACGCCGCGAGGCCTGCTGGTCACCGACACCGGAATCACAACCCAGGTGTTGCGGGGTGACGTCTGGCCGTTGTCGGACACGACGACCCTGGTGGCCGGTTTGTGGACCGACTTCGATTTTGGCGGTGACAACACCGCAGCGGCCAACGCCGGCGTCGGCGACTGGAAGGAGTTCGACTATTTCCTCGGCGCCACCTGGGTCTGGTCGCCCCGGACGCACCTGGGCTTGCAGTACGTGGCGTTCCTGAGTCCGCCCGGGGATTTCAAGGCCGAGCACAACCTCGAATTCACCCTGTCCCATGACGACAGCGTGGCGGCGGAGCTCGCCTTCAAGCCCTACGCGAAACTGTTCTGGGCCCTGGCCGGGGATTCGACGGTCGTCACCGGCCGCAGGGGCCAGACCTTCGACGTCGAGCTTGGCGCGGTTCCCACCGTGACTGTGGGCGGATTCGGCCTGAGCCTGCCCACGTGGCTGACGCTGGGGCCTGCTTCGTTCTGGAACGGCGGGGCCTCACGGCTCGGGCTCGAGCCCAGTGGCAACAACCTGGGCGTGTTTTCGAGCGGGCTGTCGGTTCGGCACGCGCTGGCGATGATGCCGGCGCGCTTCGGACACTGGTCCCTCCTTGCCGGGGTGCAGTGCTACGCCCTGCTCAACGGCAACCTGGTGGACGCCAACAAGCTGACCACGGGCGGCGCCGGACGCCGGCAGGTGGTCAATGCCCAGGCGGGTATCGCCTTTGATTTCTGAGGGGTTGCCGGGGGCTGAAAATCCGTTGACCAGGGAGGGTGAAGTCCCTACAATGCGCGGCCTTGCGAATGGGCGTAAGGCCCAGAAATTACGGAGTTTTCGATGTACGCAGTCATCAAGACCGGCGGCAAGCAGTACAAAGTCGCCGCTGGCGAAAAATTGAAGGTCGAGACCCTGACCGCCGAAGTCGGCGCGACGGTGTCGTTCGACGAAGTGCTGATGATCGCCGATGGCGACAAGCAGACCTTCGGCGCGCCGCTGGTGGCGGGCGGCAAGGTCACGGCGGAAGTCCTGAAGCACGGCCGCGGCGACAAGATCCGCATCATCAAGCACCGCCGCCGCAAGAATTATCACAAGGAACAGGGCCATCGGCAGAATTACACCGAGGTCAAAATCACCGGGATCGTCGGCGCTTAAGCCGCGAACCCAGAGAGAACACTCATGGCACACAAAAAAGCAGGCGGATCAACCCGTAACGGTCGCGATTCGCAGTCCAAGCGCCTCGGCCTGAAGAAATTCGGCGGCGAGAGCGTCATCGCCGGCAACATCCTGGTCCGCCAGCGCGGCACCACCTTCCATCCCGGCCTCAACGTCGGTATGGGCAGCGACCACACCCTGTTCGCCACCAAGGACGGCAAGGTCGAGTTCAAGGACAAGGCCGGCCGCACGCGGGTCAACGTGCTCGCGTAAGCGGGCCCGCACCTGCGAAAAAGCCCCGGCCCCGGGGCTTTTTCATTTGGAATAAAGGGGACGCACACATTTATTTTCCACACCGATGAGAATGGGCACGCCATGAACATAAATGTGTGCGTCCCCTTTATTACCCCATGAGATTCGTAGACGAAGCCCTGGTCCGCATCGAAGCCGGTAACGGCGGGCGCGGCCACGTCAGCTTCCGCCGCGAAATGAAGGTGCCGTTCGGCGGCCCCGACGGCGGTGACGGCGGCGACGGCGGCAGCGTCTGGGCCGTGGCCGACATCAACCTGAACACGCTGGCCGATTTCCGCTTCACGCGCGCATTCCGCGCCCAGCACGGCGAGCAGGGCGGCCGCAAGGATTGCACGGGCTCCAAGGGCGAAGATCTCGTGGTCCACATGCCGCTCGGCACCCAGATCTACGACCAGGACACCGGCGAGATGATGGGCGAGCTCACGCGCAACAACGCGCGCCTGCTGATCGCGCAGGGCGGCTGGCATGGCCTGGGCAACGCGCGCTTCAAGTCCAGCACCAACCGCGGGCCGCGCCAGTTCACGCCGGGCAGCGCGGGCGAGCAGCGCGACCTGCGGCTCGAGCTGTCGCTGATGGCGGACGTCGGCCTGCTCGGCATGCCGAACGCCGGCAAGTCCACGCTCTTGTCCTCGCTGTCGGCCGCGCGGCCGAAGATCGCGGACTATCCGTTCACGACCCTTTTCCCGCAGCCGGGCGTGGTCTCGGTGGGGCCGCTGAAAAGCTTCGTGATGATGGACATCCCGGGCCTGATCGAGGGCGCCGCGGAAGGCGCGGGCCTTGGCATCCGTTTCCTCAAGCACGTGCAGCGCACGCGCCTGCTGCTGCACATGCTGGACGTGCTGCCGCCCGATGAGAGCGACATCGCCGGCAACGTGAAGACGATCAATGGCGAACTGAAGGCCTTCAGTGCGGACGTGGCGAAGAAGCCGCAGTGGCTGGTGTTCAACAAGATCGACCTGCTCGGCGACCGTGACGCGCGGGCACACTGCCAGGCGATCGTGAAGCAGCTGAGGTGGACCAAGCCCTGGTTCATGATCTCGGCCGCAACAAGGCAAGGCACACTGGAACTGTCGCGTGCGGTCATGGACTGGATCGACGCGAACCCGGCCAAGGATGCGGAGCCCGCAGGCGGCGTGGTTCGCGAGCCGATTGCCAGGCCGCAGGTCGACTCCGCAGCCGGGGAGGAGGCTGAAGGCGCGATGACATTGGCGGGCAAAGCCAAGGCGTGGATTCCGCGCAAAGAGGAAATCGGACACAAGGCCAAGACCAAGGTCAGGATCTCTGCCAAGGCCAAGGTCGAGACAAAGTTCAAAGCCACAACCAAAGCCACAACCAAAACCAAGACGAAAGCCAACACCAGGATCAAGGCCAAAGCCAGGCCCAAAGCCAAAGGCAAGGCCCCGAGCAAAACGAGATCCAGGAAGCGATCGTGAGCCGCGAGCGCATCGCCAAGGCGCGGCGCTGGGTGGTGAAGGTGGGAAGCTCGCTGGTCACTGCCAAGGGCGCAGGTCTCGACCGCGCCGCGATCGCCGACTGGGCCGCGCAGATCGCCAAGCTGCGCAAGGGCGGCCACGAGATCGTGCTGGTGTCCTCGGGCGCCGTCGCCGAGGGCATGGCGCGCCTGGGCCTGAAAAAGCGTCCGGCCGTGCTCAATGAATTGCAGGCCACCGCCGCCGTCGGCCAGATGGGCCTGGTGCAGGCCTGGGAATCTGCGTTCCAGCAGCACGGCTTGCACACGGCGCAGGTGCTGATGACGCACGAGGACGTGAGCGATCGCGACCGCTATCTGAATGCGCGCGGCACGCTGAAGACGCTGCTCTCGCTCGGCGTGATCCCGGTGGTCAACGAGAACGACACGGTCGCCACGCAGGAAATCCGCCTCGGCGACAACGACACGCTGGCCGCGCTGGGCGCGAACCTGGTCGAGGCCGAGGTGCTGGTGCTGCTGACCGACCAGGACGGCCTGTTTGACGACGATCCGCGCAGGAATCCCGGAGCGAAATTATTGAGCGAGGCTGACCTGGCCGATCCGAAGCTCGAGGCGATGGCGGGCGAGGGCAAGGGCGAACTTGGCCGCGGTGGCATGCGCACCAAGCTGCTCGCCGCGCGCTGGGCCGCGCGCTCGGGCGCCGCGACGGTCATTGCGCACGGCCGGCTCGAGAATGTGCTGCTGAAGATCGGCAATGGCGAAGTCGTCGGCACGCTGCTCAAGCCTGCGCAGGGCGTGATGGCGGCGCGCAAGCGCTGGATCGCCGGCCACCTGCAGGTGCGGGGCCGCGTGCATCTCGATGCCGGCGCGGTCGCCGTGCTGCGCGACAAGGGCAAGAGCCTGCTGCCGGTCGGCGTGAAGCGCGTCGAGGGCGAATTCGGCCGCGGTGATCTCGTCTCCTGCCTCGACCCGGAGGGCCGCGAGATTGCGCGCGGCCTGGTCAACTACGACGCCGCCGAGTCAACGCGCATCGCGGGGCTGGCGAGCAGCAAACTGGCCGAGGCGCTCGGTTATCCGGGTGCGACCGAGCTGATCCACCGCGACAACCTGGTCATCACCTGATCCGTCACTCCCGCGTCGCCGTCATCCCCGCGAACGCGGGGATCCAGCACGCGCTCGCTGGCCGCTCTGGAATCGAGCCGCTCTGCGGCGTGAAGCGGGTTTGCGCGGGGCTGCCACGGTGGGCTTGCTGCGCAATGGCTCGCCGACCCGCGGCTTGCCTCGCGGAGCCAAGTCTCCG
>JAYUGN010000251.1:0-11080 GCA_043767605.1 Gammaproteobacteria bacterium | reverse complement strand
TCGCGGCGCGACACTGCGCTGCTATGGGGCCACAACGACGGCGGCGACCGCCCGGCGCTGTATCGCATCGGCTTGCGCGGCGAGGATCTCGGCAAGGTGGTGCTGCCCGATGCCACCAACCTCGACTGGGAGGACATCGCCTCGTTCGAAGATGCGCGCGGACCGGCGCTGCTGATCGCCGACACCGGCGACAACTTCGCGCTCAACGCCACGGTTACGCTGTACGCCGTGCTCGATCCCGGCTGGAGCACCGAGGCCACGCAGCTCTGGCGGCTGGATTTCCGCTACGAGGATGGCGCGCGCGATTGCGAGGCGGTGGCCGTGGACCAGGCCCATCGCGAGATCGTGCTGGTGAGCAAGCGCGACGAGCCGCCGCGCATCTACACCCTGCCCTTGCCGGATCGCCATGGCGGCTCGGTGCAGACCGCGCGCTTCGAGGGCACGGTGCACGGGCTGGTGCCGGTTACGCGCCAGCAGCGCCTGCGCTCACCGAACGCGAGCCGCTTCTGGCAGGCGCCGACCGCGCTCGATATTTCCGCCGACGGCCACACCGCGGTCCTGATCACGCCACGCAACGGTTATCTCTGGCATCGGGACGCGGACCAGCGCTGGGCACAGGTGCTGCAGGCACCGCCGCAGGTATTGAACTTGCCACTGTTCCAGCAGACCGAGGCCGCGGCGCTGTCCGCGGATGGCCATGACCTCTATGTCGGCTCCGAGGGCAGCCCCGCCCCGTTCGCCCATGTCCGCCTGCCACCCTGAATCGCTGCAACCCTTTTTCGCCCCGGCGCATCCCCCATGCCGATCGCGATCCTGCGTTAAGCTCGCGCCCATTCCGCACCTTAAACCGATCGATTTGAAGGGGAATCCCGTGACTCGACTTCATGCTGGCGCCAAGGGCGCCACTGCCCTGCTGTTGCTTGCCGCGCTTACCGCCTGCGGCAAATCCCAGGAACCCGCCGCGCCCGCGCCCAAGGCACTGAGCTCCGGCATTGAAACCGCCAACCTCGACAAGACCGTGCGCCCGCAAGACGACTTCTTCCGCTTCGTCAACGGCACCTGGCTCAAGAACACCGAGATCCCGGCTGACAAGGCCACCTACGGCGGGTTCACCAAGCTGCGCGACGATTCCGAAGCGCGCCTCAAGAGCATCATCGAGGAATCCGCCGCCAAGCCGAACAAGGCCGCAGGCTCGGATGAGCAGAAAGTAGGCGACCTCTACGCCGCCTTCATGAACGAAGCCAAGGCCGAGGAACTGGGCCTCAAGCCGCTCGAGGCCGAGATCGCGCGCATCAACGCGGTCAAGAGCAAGGACGAGTTCCCGGCGCTGATGGCGCGCCTCTCGCGGATCAGCGCGACGACGCCCTTCGGCGGCTACGTGAACCAGGACGCCAAGGACCCGAGCCAGTACATCGTCTACCTCGTGCAGTCAGGCCTCGGCCTGCCGGATCGCGAGTACTACCTCTCGGACGACGCGAAGATGAAGGATTTCCGCGCTGGCTACGTCAAGCACGTCGAGAAGATGCTCGCGCTGTCGGGCGACAAGGCGGCCGCCGCGAACGCGCAGGTGATCATGGCCATCGAGACCGCGCTGGCCAGGACGCAGTGGACGCGCGTGGACAGCCGCGATGACGACAAGACCTACAACAAGTTCACGCTCGACAAGATCAACGCGCTGACCCCGGGCTTCGACTTCGCCAGCTACCTGAAGGCCTCCGGCGTGACCAACGGCGCGGTCATCGCCTCGCAGCCGAGCGCGTTCACCGGCTTCGCCGCCGCGTTGAAGGCGCAGTCCCTCGAAGCCTGGAAGACCTACTTGCGCTGGCACCTGATCGACAGCTACGCCGCCTACCTCAGCAAGGCGTACGTCGACGAGAACTTCGAGTTCAACGGCAAGATGCTGCGCGGCGTGCAGGAGATCCGCCCCCGCTGGAAGCGCGCGGTCGAGGCCTGCGAGAACGCGCTGGGCGAATCGCTCGGCAAGATCTACGTGGCGCGCTACTTCCCGCCCGAGGCCAAGGCCCGCATGGAAGCGATGGTCAAGAACCTCGAGACCGCCTACTCGCAGAGCATCCAGTCGCTCGACTGGATGAGCGAGGAGACCCGGAAGCAGGCGCTGGCCAAGCTCGCCAAGTTCACGCCGAAAATCGGCTACCCGAACAAGTGGCGCGACTACGCGGGCCTGACGATCGCCGCGGATGACCTCGTGGGCAACCTCATGCGCTCGTCCGAGTTCGAGTACGCCTTCGAGATCGGCAAGCTCGGCAAGCCGATCGACCGCGCCGAGTGGCACATGACGCCGCAGACGGTGAACGCGTACTACAACCCGAACCTGAACGAGATCGTGTTCCCGGCCGCGATCCTGCAGCCGCCGTTCTTCAACATGGGCGCGGACGACGCCGTGAACTACGGCGGCATCGGCGCGGTCATCGGCCACGAAATCGGCCACGGCTTCGATGACCAGGGCGCCAAGTACGACGGCGACGGCAACCTGAAGTCCTGGTGGACGCCGGAGGACAAGGGCAAGTTCGAGGAGCGCACCAAGGCGCTGATCGCGCAGTACGACACCTACGAGCCCCTGCCCGGCCAGCACGTCAACGGCGCGCTGACCATCGGCGAGAACATCGGCGACCTCGGCGGCGCGTCCATCGCATACAAGGCCTACCAGCTCTCGCTGAACGGCCAGCCGGCGCCGGTGCTCGACGGCTACACGGGCGACCAGCGCTTCTTCATCGGCTTCGCCCAGATCTGGCGCGTGAAGATGCGCGACCAGGCGATGCTCGAGCGCCTGAAGACCGACCCGCACTCGCCCGGCGAGTTCCGCTGCAACGGCACCATCGTCAACGTGCCGCAGTTCTACACCGCGTTCGACATCAAGCAAGGCGACAAGATGTTTGCCGCGCCCGAGAAGCGCGTGAAGATCTGGTAACTCAGTCGAGCAACGGCGATTCACTCGCCCCGCGTCGCCAGCCGAACCGCTGCAGGTTCACGCGGCCCGCGATGAACACCACGCCTTCCGCCTCGAGCCGCCGTTTCTGCTCGCGGGCGCGCGCGCTGCGCGGCGGGAACGAGATTTTTCCCTGCGCGTTGATCACGCGATGCCAGGGCACCTGGCTGCCGTCGGGCAGGTTGTACATCGCGTAGCCGGCGAGGCGCGGCTGCTTGCGCAGGCCCGCCGCGGCGGCGAGTTCGCCGTAGGTCGTGACCTTGCCGCGCGGAATCGTGCGCGCCACCGCCCAGATGCGGTCGTAGTGGCTCGCGCGCGTGGCGCTCACGCGATCTCGGTGGCGAGCGAACGCATGAACACCGGCTTGCCGCCGCCGGCCTCCTCGATCGCCTCGATGTAGTCCAGCTTGCCGCCCGGGCCGAGCAGCGGCCGCACGTTGTGCGCGCCCAGGTCCTCGCCGCAGACATTGCAGACCACGCGCGCCTGCGTGACCTGGCCGCAGCGGCGGTGCACGAAGTCGATCGGCGCGCCTTCGTCCGCGAGCCAGCGGTTGCCCCAGCGCGACAGCGCCATCAGCACCGGGAACAAGTCCACGCCCATGGGCGTCAGGCGATATTCGAAGCGGGGCGGGCGGTCCTGGTAGGCGCGCCGCTCGAGGATGCCGCGCTGCACGAGCAGCTCGAGCCGCTCGCTGAGCACTTTGCGCGAGATTTTCAGGTTGGCGCGCAGGCCTTCGAAGCGGCGCACGCCCAGGAACACGTTGCGGATGATCATGAAGGCCCAGAGCTCGCCGACGATATCGAGCGTGCGCGCCACGGCGCAGGAGTGGTCGGAGAACTGGGTGCGTTTCATGTCAGTTGCCTCAGGAGACTTTGTAGGAGCGGTCCACGGCCGCGATAAGCTGCAGTAAGTTCCCTTATAAGACTATACCACCGAAGCCCCGCATGCCCGCCAGCACGCCGCGCGGCCGCGGCCACACTGGCGGCTAGAATGCCGCCCTGCCCAAGGCGAGCAAGAACAATGTCGAAGACGACCCGCGGCCTCCTGTCCCTCGTGTTGCTGGCCGGCTGCGCACCGGTTGCCACGCAGCCCACCACCACCATCCCCACCTCCACGCCCGCCACCTCCACGCCCGCCACCACCACGCCCGCCGCTGCCAGCGCCGCTCCCGCCATGATCGACGTGAACCACGATTACCACTCGTACGCGAACACCTCGGATTTCCGCACGCGGCACCTCGTGCTGGACCTGTCGGTGGACTTCGACCACCGCGTGCTGTCTGGCACGGCGGAGTTGCAGTTGCAGCGACTGTCGGCGACCGCGACCGAGCTCGACCTCGACACACGCGACCTCGACATCACGAAGGTCGAGACCGCGGCGGGCCCTTCGGCGGCGGGGAAGGGCGCCTGGGCGCCGACCGGCTACACCGTCGGCGAGCGCGACCCGATCCTCGGCAGCGCGCTGCGCGTGACGATGCCGGTAACCGCCGATCGCGTGCGCATCACCTACAAGACCCACCCGGAAGCCTCGGGCCTGCAGTGGGTCACGCCCGCGCAGACCGCGGGCAAGAAGAAGCCGTTCCTGTACTCGCAGTCGCAGGCCATCCACGGCCGCAGCTGGATCCCGCTGCAGGACACCCCCTCGGTGCGCAGCACCTACGAGGCGCACATCCGCACGCCGAAAAACCTGCTGGCCGTGATGAGCGCGCACAACCGCCCCGGCGCCACGCGCACCGGCGACTACCGCTTCGAGATGAAGCAGGCGGTGCCCTCGTACCTGATCGCGCTCGCGGTCGGCGACCTCAAGTTCCGGCCGGTCGGCGCGCGCGCCGGCATCTACGCCGAGCCCTCGGTCCTCATGCAGGCCGCGCACGAGTTCGAGGACGTCGAGCAGATGATCGTCGCGGTCGAGAAGCGCTTCGGCCCGTACCGCTGGGAGCGCTACGACATGCTGGTGCTGCCGCCGAGCTTCCCGTACGGCGGCATGGAAAATCCGCGCCTCACGTTCCTCACGCCGACCGCGATCATCGGCGACAAGTCCGGCGTCTCGCTGATCGCGCACGAGCTGTCGCATTCCTGGTCCGGCAACCTCGTCACCAACGCGACCTGGCGCGACTTCTGGCTCAACGAAGGCACCACGACCTATCTCACCAACCGCGTGATGGACGCCGTGTTCGGCCAGAAGCGCGGCGACATGGAGCGCGTGCTGGGCCAGCGCGACCTCGAGGAATCGTTCAAGCAGGCTTCGCGCCCTGGCGACAAGGCGCTGGCCTTCGACCAGCGCGGGCGCGATCCGGACGAGGTGTTCAGCTCGATTCCGTACGAGCGTGGCTACCTGTTCCTGACGTACCTCGAGGGCAAGTTCGGCCGCGAGCGCTTCGATGTGTTCCTGCGCGGCTGGTTCGACGAGCATGCATTCCAGAGCAAGACCACCGAGGATTTTCTCGCGCACCTCGACGAGAAGCTGCTCTCATCCAGCCCGGGGCTGGTGTCGAAGGCCGAGATCGACCAATGGATCTACCAAGCCGACATGCCGGCGGACGCGGTGTACGCGACCTCCGACGTGTTCACCAAGGTGGATGCGCAGCGCGACGCCTGGCTCGCCAGCGGCAAGCTCGACGCGAAGAAGTGGACCTCGCACGAGTGGCAGCACTTCCTGGAGGGCATGCCCGACAGCCTGACGACCGCGCAGGTCGCCGCGCTCGACAAGCAGTTCCACCTGACCGCCTCGCACGACGACGCGGTGCTGGTGACCTGGTTCGTGCTGGGGATCAAGCACGGATACCCGCCGGTGATGCCCGTCGTCGAGAAATTCCTGCTCAGCGTCGGGCGCATGCGCTACGTCAAGCCGCTGTACCGCGAACTGGTCAAGACGCCGGACGGCAAGGCGTTTGCGCGGCGCGTGTTCGCCGTTGCCAAACCGACGTATCACCCGATCGGGCAGGCCAGCGTCGAGCGGATCCTCACCGAAGCCAAATAAAGGGGACGCACACCTTTACCTTTTGGCCAGCCGTCCTGGTCGAGTACGGCACTGAGTAAAGGTGTGCGTCCCCTTTATTTCGGGAATAGCGCGGCCGGCTGGCCGACGGCGAGGGTCTGCACCGTGAGCTCTGGCCGGCGCTTCATCTGTTCAAAGAAGCGGTCAAGCCGGACCACGAACGGAAACGGCAGCAGGGGCTGCGACAGCGGCCGCGTGAAATCATCCCAGTGCACCGGGATCACCCGCTTCGCACCGACGGCATCCACCGTGTTCGCGAGGTAAGTGTCGAGATCCGGCAGCAGCGCGACGCCGAGGAACACGACATCGGCGTGGCGGCCCGCAAGCGCCCCCGGCGCAAAGCCCGCGCTACCGTGGTGCAGCAGCGCGCCTTGCGCGTGCTCGATCAGGATCGAGAACGCGCCGCCCTGGCGATAGTCGAGATACGTGGCCGGCGGCACCAGCGGTGACACGATGTCGCCTGTCGGCGCTCCGCCGGTGGCGCCCGCGTGCCTGCTCTGGATGAACGTGACCTTGAACGAGCCGTAGTTCAACGGCTCGCCCGGCTTGATCGTGTCGAGGCGCGCGTCCGGCAGGCCGCCGCCACGGCCGATGTTGGCAGTGCTGGCCGAACCTGCGAGGCGCGCGCCGGTCAGGCGCGCCACGACCGCCGCATCCATCGCGTGGTCGTAATGCGAGTGCGAGACCAGCACCGCATCGAGCTTGGTCACGCCTGCGCGTGCGAGCCACTCCCGGATCAGCGCTTCATCGGGCGCGATCGTGGCGTTGCGCACGAGGTTCAGGAACCCCGGCGGCCGCGTGAAGAACGGGTCGATGAAGATCGAGTGCTCGCCATCCGATAGCAGCACGGCCGTGACGCCAAACCACGTCGCCGTGAGCGCGCCGGGCTGCGGCGCTGCCGAGTAGCGATGCGCGTCTTCGGCCTCGAGACCCGGGCGCACGAAATGGAGGAGGGCGACGGCGCCCACAGCGAGTATCAGCAGCGCGAGCGCGATCTTTCCGGCGAGTCGCAAGACCTTCACAGGGTTTCTCCGATGCGCCGCCTGCCGCGTTTAGCGCGGGCGGCTGGTCCCGCGGCTGGGCGGACGTCCGCTCCAGCGGCGGGCGGCCGGCGCACCGGCGCCCGCACCGTGCGGCTGTGCGTGACCGTGGGCCTGCGCACCGCCCTGCGGCGGGCTGTGCGAGCTGCCGTGAGACTGGGCAGGCCGCGACTCATGGCTGCGCGCGGCCGCCGGCTGCTGCGAATGGCCGTGCGAAGGCCGCGACGATCCGCCACCGCCGCCGCCGTGACCGGCATGTCCGCTGCGACCACCCGATCCACTGCGTCCGCCGGCGCCACCGCCGTGACTACGACCACTGGCTCCACCGCGACCGTGCGAACGGCCGTGGCTCGGCTTCGCCCGCGGATCGCGATACTCCGGCGTGCGCGGCTGGTGCGTGACCGGCGCGGGCACGTAGCCCACCACTTCCATCACGGGAATGCTGCGCTTGAGCATGCGCTCGATTGCGCGCAGCTCGTCACGCTCATCGGGGCCGACCAGCGACAGCGCCTCGCCCTCGAGGCCCGCGCGGCCGGTGCGGCCGATGCGGTGCACATAGTCTTCCGGCACGTTCGGCAGCTCGTAGTTCACGACGTGCGGCAGCTGGTCGATGTCGAGGCCGCGCGCGGCGATGTCGGTGGCCACCAGCACGCGCACTTCACCGGACTTGAAGCCGGCGAGCGCGCGGGTGCGCGCGTTCTGGCTCTTGTTGCCGTGCAGCGCGTCAGTCGAGATACCGTCGCGGGCGAGGCGCTCGGCCAGCTTGTTGGCGCCGCGCTTGGTGCGCGTGAACACCAGCGTCTGGCGCCAGCTGCCGTTGCTGATCAGCCAGGACAGCAGGCCGGCCTTGTCGAGCTTGCCCACCTGGATCATGCGCTGAGTGACCGTCTCAACCGCGGCATTGCGCGGCGCGATGTCGATGGAGACCGGGTCGCGCAGGATGCCGCTGGCGAGATGGCGGATGTCCTCGGAGAACGTGGCCGAGAACATCAGGTTCTGGCGCTTCACCGGCAGCATCTTGATGACGCGGCGGATGTCGTGGATGAAGCCCATGTCGAGCATGCGGTCGGCTTCGTCGAGCACGAGTACTTCGACCTGCGAGAGGTTGATCGTGCGCTGCTGGGCGTGGTCGAGCAGGCGCCCGGGCGTGGCGACGACGATGTCCACGCCGCGACGCAACTGGTCGGCCTGCGGGTTGAAGTTGACGCCGCCGAAGATCAGCGCCGTCTTCACCGCCGGCAAGTACTTGCCGTAGGTGCGGACGCTTTCACTGACCTGCGCGGCGAGCTCGCGCGTCGGCACCAGCACCAGCACGCGCACGGGGCGGTGGCCGGCGGGCGGGTGCGCGCTGAGCCGCTGCAGCAGCGGCAACGTGAAGGCAGCGGTCTTGCCGGTGCCGGTTTGCGCAGCCGCGAGCAGGTCGCGACCGGCAAGGACATCGGGGATGGCCCGCGCCTGGATCGGGGTGGGAACGGAATAGCCTTCGTCGGCAACGGCACGCAGAAGGCCGTCGGCGAGGCCGAGGGTGGTAAATGACATTGAAGCAACTCCTGAAGATGCGGCCATTGGCGACGTTTTTTCGTCACCGCACCGGTTCAGGCAGCTGGTTTATGGATGGATGTTTGGGCGAGGCGGGAAGCCAAAATCTTGAATCCCCGCGGCGAACCGGACGCTAGACCGCCGCAAACAGGCGCGGACTATACGCGACTTCCGGCCAGGAGACTTCCCTCCCGTCACAGGAGCTCCGGGTGCGGCTCTCAAGGCCTCGCCCATGCATCTACGGCGCGGCGTAGTCCACGGCGTGGCCGCGCACGACCAGGCCTTCGAGCGCGCCGAACTGCAGTGATTCGCCATCCACGGCCGGGAACATGAGCGTGCAGGGCGAGACATCGCCCGCGCCGGCGCTGGTCGTGTTGCCCTCGACGCAGTTGGCGTAGTGGTGCTGCGCGCCCATCAAGTGGCCGATTTCGTGCGCCATCGATTCGGCGGTGGCGTCCATGTCGAGGTAAAAACCCGGCGCCACCTGCCAGGGCTCGATGTCGGCAACGTCGGTGACCACGGCGAAGGAATGCGCGGGGAAACGGATGCCGCCAATGCAGTCGGCCTGGCCGATCACGGTCGAGGCGCCGCCCGTTCCGGACTGCATCTGCTTGCGGGTGAAGACCGCGACCAGGTCGGCGCCTGCGGGCGGAACGCCGCCGCTCAGGGCCTTGGCTTCCTCGAGAATCTGCAGAGAATCGGAGGACTGGATCGTGACCTTGCGCTGGCTCAGCAGCGTCAGCTCGATGCCCAGCGGCGCGTAGGCTTCGCGCGCCTTGTTCATGACCTCGGTCGCGCGCGCCGCGTCGGTGCCATCGAGTAATAGCGCGACGCTCAGCTCGATTTTCTGCCCGGCATCGGTGACGCCGCTGGCGCCGGCCGCCGCCGGCACGGCCTCGGTGCAGTCGGCGACGTCATCGAGCGGCTGGCCACCGACCTCCTTGGCGACCGCGGTGTAGGGCGCGTTCGGTTCGGCCAGGTAGGCCGCCACGCGCACGTCGTAATACGCCGCGCCGGTGGTCTCGAACACCAGCGACTCGTTGCCGTCGGCATCGCCGAACCAGGCGAGCAGGTTGTTGTGGTCGTCGTACACATAAAGGTCGAGATCGTTCGTGTAGATCTCCTCGTCCTGCGACTTCCCGGCCTGGATCGCGACCAGCACCTGCTTGACCGAGGTCGGCACCACGAGCCGATGGTGATCGCAGGCTGGATCGGTTTCGGTCGCGCAGGGCGAGACGGTGGGCGCCAATGCCCCCGGCACGCTGACCGCGACGCGGCCTTGCCAGTTGTCGAGATAGCCCGTGGACGCGGCGCTGCCCTTGCTCTCCGGCGCTGGCGTCGATGCCGGGCCACAGGCACAGAGCCCCAAGGCCACTGCGGCCAGGGCAGGGCTCCATGGTCGGATCCTGTGCATTGCACGATTGTCCTGACGCGCTCAGGCTGCGTCAAACCTGGTTCGCAGGAGATTCCCGATGGACTTCTATTACGGCTCCGGCTCGCCCTACGCTTGGCGCGTGTGGCTCGCGCTCGAGCACAAGAAGCTGGCGTACGAACTGCACGTCGTGTCGTTCGACAAGGGCGAGACCAAAACACCGGAATACCTGCGCATGAACCCGCGCGGCCGCGTGCCGGTGATTTCCGACAAGGGCTTTGCCGTCTACGAATCCGCCGCGATCGTCGAGTACCTGGAGCAGGCGTATCCGGGCTCCGGCGCGCCGCTGTTCGCGCGCGATGCCCGCGCCGCCGCGACGACGCGCCGCATGATCCGCGAGGCGGACGAATACCTCGCGCATGCGATGGAACAGCTGGTGGACCAGGTCCTGTTCACGAGACCCGAACAGTGGGACGCGCACAAGATCGAGAAAGGGCGCGCGGCCTTCGGCAAGGAGCTGTCGCACTTCGAAACTTCGCCGCTGGGCGAGGGCGCGCCGGACGCGGCCGATTACGCGGTCTACCCGATGGTCGCGCTCGCGCTGCGCATGCAGAAGAAAAAACCCGACCTCGGCATCGCTGCAATGATCGGGCCGCGTTTGTCGGGCTGGATGAAGAAGATCGAGTCACTGCCGTTCTTCGACAAGACTTACCCGCCGCACTGGCGGCCGAAGGCCTGAACCGAGTCCGGCGCTACAGCGCCAGGCGGCGCATGTCCGAGATCAGCTTGCCGAGCGCGACGATGAAGCGTGCGGCGTAGGCGCCATCAATCACGCGGTGGTCGTAGGACAGCGACAACGGACACATCAGGCGCGGCGCGAACTGCTTGCCGTCCCACACCGGCTTCATCTGCGCTCGCGACACGCCGAGGATCGCGACCTCGGGCGCGTTCACGATCGGCGTGAAGTGCGAGCCGCCGATGCCGCCGAGCGAGGAGATCGACATGCAGCCGCCCTTCATCTCCTCGGGCTTGAGCTTGCCGTCGCGCGCCTTTTTCGCAAGATCGGCGCAGTCATGCGCAAGCGCGAGGATGCCCTTGCTCCAGACGTCTTTCACCACCGGCACGACCAGCCCGTTCTCGGTGTCGGCGGCGAAGCCGATGTTGCAGTACTTCTTCAGGATCAGG
>JAYUGN010000250.1:0-11187 GCA_043767605.1 Gammaproteobacteria bacterium | reverse complement strand
ATGTGCGCTAAGTCCAATGCCTGCTTAGGATTTGTTCAAGAACCAGCTTGCTCCCGAAATACGCCAGAAGCAGCAGCACGTAACCCGACAAGGTCCAGCGGATCGCGGTGCGGCCGCGCCAGCCGCGGCGCCAGCGGCCCCACAAAAGGCCCCCGAACAGGCCCCAGGCGATGACCGACAGCACGGTCTTGTGGGCCAGGTGCTGGGCCATGAGGTTGTCCACGAACAAGAGCCCCGACAGCAGCGCGAGGCTCAGGATGAAAAATCCCAGGGCGATCAGGACGAACAGAAGCTGTTCCATGGTCTGCAGCGGCGGCAGCGCCCGCACGATGCGGCCCTGCGAACGCTGGTGCAGAAGGCGGTCCTGTGTGGCCAAGGTCACCGCCTGTGCGGCGGCCAGCGTCAGGAAGCCGGCGCTGAAGAGCGACAGCACCACGTGCAACTGGATCTTCCAGTCGGTCAGTGGAATGCCGCTGACCGAGGTTGGCCACAGCCCGGCGGCCAGTGCGGCGAGCGCCGCCAGCGGGTAGATCGCCACGCCGAGGACCTGCAGCGGCTGCACCAGCGCAATTGCCCAGAGCAGGACCGCGGCTTGCCAGGCGAACAGTGACAGGGCCTCGGTCACGCCGACGGTCAGCTGGCCGCCGTGGAATATTTCACCGAACAACCCGAGCGCGTGCAGCACGACGGCTGTCACGGCAACGGCCCGTGCCGCGGCGTAGGATGGACTGCGCAGCACCAGCACTGCGGCCAGCACGTAGGCTAGCGCGCAGGCTGCGGACAAGGACATCGAAGGGTAGGTGGAAAGCACGCACGGAGCTTAGCAAACGCCCCGTGACATGTTTTAAATACTCTTATCGATCCGAGGGTTGCCGCATAGTCTTGTGCTAACATCTTGAATACGGGGGCCCTCAGGGCATGCGAATCAAGGTACTGGGCTGTAGCGGTGGCGTGGGCCCTGGCCTGCGCACGACCAGCTTGCTCGTCAATGACGAGGTGCTGATCGATGCCGGTACCGGCGTCTGCGACCTCAGCCTCGAGCAGATGGGCCGCATAACTGATGTCTTCCTGACCCACTCGCACCTTGACCATGTCGCCGGCCTGGCGTTCATGGCCGACAACCTGTTTGACCTCATCGACCGGCCGCTGCGCGTGCATGCCGCGCCCGCGACGCTCAAGGCCATCCGCGACCACTTGTTCAACTGGACGCTGTGGCCGGATTTTTCCAAGCTGCCGGACGAGAACAAGCCGCTGCTGACCTGGCACGAAGTGGCGGTCGGCGCGCCCCACCCGGTGAACGGCCACGTGCTTAGCGCCTTCGACGTGCTGCACACGGTGCCCGGCGTCGGCTACGCCATGGAAGCGGCCGAGGGTACGTTTGCGTTCAGCGGTGACACCTACGCCTGCGAGTCGCTCTGGACCGCGCTCAACGGCCTCAAACGCCTCGACAAGCTGATGATCGAGGTCGCCTTTACCAACGACGACGACGAGCTCGCCCGCGTGGCCCGCCATTTCACGCCCAAGCTGCTCGGGCAGGAGCTGAAGAAGCTCAAGCACCGGCCCAAGCTGTACCTCACGCATCACAAGCCGGGCTGCGAGGCCGAGATCGAGGCCGAGTGCAAGACGGCGCTGGCCGGCCGCGAGTACCAGCACCTGCGCCGCGGGGACGTGATCTCGTTCTAGCGGTCATTTCCGTTGACGGTCATTCCCGCCAACGCGGGAATCCAGTGCCGTAAAATCCCGGCATGTTCGAATCCCTGACCCAGCGGCTGGCGCGCACGCTCGATGCGCTGCGCGGCCAGGGCCGCCTCACCGAAGACCAGATCCGATCCGCCACGCGTGACCTGCGCATGGCCTTGCTCGAGGCCGACGTCGCGCTGCCGGTGGTGCGCGACTTCACCGAGAAGATTCGCGAGCGCGCGCTCGGCGCGGAGATCACCGAGAGCCTCACGCCCGGCCAGGCCTTCCTGCGGCTTGTGCACCGCGAGTTGACTGCGGCGCTCGGCGGGGAAGCGGTGCCGCTGGATTTCCGCGCGCAGCCCCCGGTCGTGATCCTGATGTGCGGCTTGCAGGGCGCCGGCAAGACCACGACGACCGGCAAGCTTGCGCTGCGCCTGCGCGAAATCGAGAAGAAAAGCGTGATGGTGGTGTCGGCCGACGTGTACCGGCCCGCGGCGATCGAGCAGTTGCGCACGGTGGCCGGGCAGGCGGGCGTTGCCTTCTTCCCGAGCGCGGCGGGCGATCAGCCGGTCGCCATTGCGCAGGCCGCGCTGGCCGAGGCGAAGAAGCAGTACGCCGATGTGCTGCTGGTGGATACCGCTGGCCGCACCACGGTCGACGAGGAAATGATGCGCGAGATCGCCGCGCTGCACGCGGCGCTGTCGCCGGTCGAGACATTGTTCGTCGTGGATGCGATGACCGGCCAGGACGCGGCCAACACCGCCAAGGCCTTCGCCGACCGCCTGCCGCTGACCGGCGTGATCCTGGCCAAGGCCGATAGTGATGCGCGCGGCGGCGCGGCGCTGTCGGTGCGCGCGGTCACCGGCGCGCCGGTGAAGTTCATGGGCGTGGGCGAGAAGCTCGACAAGCTCGAGGCCTTCCACCCCGAACGCATCGCGGCACGGATCCTCGGCGAGGGCGACATGCTCTCGCTGATCGAGCAGACCGTGCAGAAGGTCGATCGCGAGAAGGCGCAAGTGTTCGCGGACAAGATGAAGAAGGGCAAGTCCTTCGACCTCGAGGACTTCCGCGGCCAGCTCGAGCAGATGCAGAGCATGGGCGGCATCGCCGCGATGCTGGAGAAACTGCCAGGCGCCGCGCAGCTGCAGGAAAAGCTCAAGAACGTGAATCCGGAGAAGGACATCAGCCGCTCGATCGCCATCATCAATTCGATGACGCGCAAGGAGCGCCGTTTCCCGGATCACATGAAGGCCTCGCATCGCCGCCGCATCGCCGCGGGCAGCGGCACGCAAGTGCAGGACGTCAACAAGCTGATGCGCCAGTACGAGCAGGCGCGCGAGATGATGAAGAAGATGGGCGGCGGCGGCATGGCCAGGCTGATGCGTTCCATGGGCGGCAAGCTGCCGCCGGGGTTCCCGCGTTAGCCGTTAGCGGGCTACCGGCAACAGATCCCCCATTCCACCGGTTCCGGCCTGGTGTTTCGCGTGCACACGGGCGGCGAGCGCAGCGTTTGTGGATCTGCGCACAAAATCCGGACAGCCCCCGACGACTGTGCCGCCGCAGACGACGCAAGTGTCACCCGCGCAAGGTCCGTTCGGGACATCCTGGCCCGCGGCCGTAAAACCGGAATGGTCGCCACAAACGCCGGTGCAGGTGCCTTCGCCGCCGCCACCGCTGCCGCCTCGGCCGCCGCTGCTCGAGAGGGCGGCCGTTGCAGCAAGGCCGCCCAGTGTCCAGAGCAACCAGGACCGGCTGTACCAAGCGCGCTCGACTGGCGCGGCATGTGCACCGGCAGCTTCGTTCGCCCGGTAGGTCCGGCTGAACAGGGGCAGGCCGGCGACCTGTGTCATCGCCATGACATCGGAAACCTCGACGCGGACCAGTTGGGCCTGCGGGGCCTTCGGGTCGGCCGACGTGTACCCGAGGGTCAGCCCTGCGCTGGGCTTGACGGTCGAGGGACCGAAATCGAGCTTCCACGTCAGGGCTGCGGCAAGGTCGATGGCAGCCGCATTCGCGCTGAACGTCAGGGCCGCTATGAGAAACAGGGCCGCAGGAGCCTGTAGACGCATGGATTTTCCCCGAATTGGGCGCAGTTATGGTCACAACGAATGCCGCCGCACTTTATTCCCGGCTCCGGGGTTGCGGCAATGGTAATTCGGGGGGCGCCCGCACCGTCTAAGTTGTTCTTTTTGGTCTTTCTTTTTGGGGCGGAACGATTACAATACGCGCCCTTTCGCGACTCCCAGTCGCGTTCATAAGTTGATAGAGACAAATGGTCAAAATTCGTTTGGCGCGCGCAGGCGCGAAAAAGCGTCCGTTCTACCACCTCGTGGCGACGGACAGCCGCCGCCCGCGGGACAGCCACTACCTCGAGCGCCTGGGCTACTACAACCCGGTGGCGATCGGCGGCGAGCTGAAGATGGTCGTCGACCAGGTTCGCATGGAGTACTGGACGAAGAACGGCGCGCAGGTGTCCGAGCGCGTGTCGTTCCTGCTCAAGAACGTCCTCGCCAAGGTCGAAGCCAAGGCCGCGAAAGCCGCCTGAGCTTGAAGGATGTCCGGCCAGGTTGAGCTGGGCCGGGTCGTAGGCGCATTCGGCATCAAGGGCTGGATCCGGGTTTTTTCCTACACCGAGCCGCAAGACAGGATCCTGCGTCACCGTACGTGGCAAATGGCGGGGCGCGAATGGAACGTCGTCGAGGGCCACGCCCAGGCTGGCGCGGTGGTCGCAAGCCTCGAAGGGCTGACCGGTCGGGACGACGCCGCGGCGCTCGAAGGCGAGCCGATCGGGATTCCCCGGTCCTCGCTGCCGAAGGCGAAGCAGGGCGAGTTTTACTGGATCGACGTGCTGGGCAGTGAAGTGGTCAGCACGACGGGCGTCACGCTGGGCCGGCTCGAGAGCCTGACCAGCAACGGCGCGCAGGACGTGATGGTCGTGCAGGGCGAGCGGGAGCGGTTGATCCCGTTCGTAATCGGGCCGATCGTGATCGGCGTTGATCCGCAGGCCCGGCGGATCCTGGTGGACTGGGACGCGGGCTGGTGAAGATTGAAGTATTGACGCTGTTCCCGGAGCTGGTGGAACAGGTCGGGAAGTACGGCATCGTGCGGCGCGCCGTGGAGTCCGGGTTGTTGCAGTTGTCGATGCGCAACTTCCGGGACGCCAGTGAGAACAAGTGGCGGCGGGTCGATGACCGGCCGTACGGTGGCGGGCCCGGCATGGTGATGAATGCAGGACCGGTGGTGACGAGCATCGAGGCAGCGAAAGCTGCGCTCGGAGTGGCGGCGAAAGTCGTCGCGCTGTCGCCACAGGGCGAGCCGATCACCCAGGACTGGGTGAAGCGCTTGGCGGCAGAGGAAGGATTGGTGGTGCTGTGCGGGCGCTATGAAGGCATCGACGAGCGCGCGCAGGGCATGGTGGACGTGGAGCTGTCGCTGGGCGACTTTGTGTTGTCCGGCGGGGAGCTTGCGGCGATGGCGCTGGTGGATGCGGTAGCAAGGCTGATTCCGGGAGCCTTGGGTGACGAGCAGTCGGCCCAGAACGATTCGTTCAGTGCGGGGTTGCTGGACCATCCGCACTACACGCGGCCGGAGGAGTGGCAGGGCCAGCGGGTGCCGGACATCCTGTTGTCCGGGGACCACGCGGCGGTGCGGCGGTGGCGGCTGCAGCGGGCGCTCGGAGCGACCTGGCTGAAGCGGCCGGACTTGCTGGACACGGTAGAGTTGGACGACGAACAGCAGCACCTGTTGCGCGAATTCATCGCGCAGCAGCAACGTAAAGGAACGTAAGGCGGAAAAGACATGAACATCATCCAGCAGCTCGAAGCGGAACAGGTCAAGGCCAAGAAGATCCCGGAGTTCAAGCCCGGCGATACCATCGAGGTCAAGGTCAAGGTCAAGGAAGGCGACCGCGAGCGCCTGCAGGCGTTCGAGGGCGTGGTCGTCGCGATGAAGAATCGCGGCCTCAACTCCTCGTTCACGGTGCGCAAGACTTCGCACGGCGAAGGCGTGGAGCGCGTGTTCCAGACCTATAGCGCGCAGGTCGCAGAGATCGCCGTCAAGCGCAAGGGCGAAGTGGCCCGAGCCAAGTTGTACTACCTGCGCGAACTGGCCGGCAAGGCTGCGCGCATCAAGGAAAAGCTCAGCTGAGTTTGCCGCAGGCCGGGGACAGACTTAAGCCTGTCCTCACTACGAAGAAGCCGGCCTCGCGCCGGCTTTTTTGTTTCCGCCAGGAGCGAGGTGTTTAAGATTTGTTGCGATGCGATAAAGTTACCGCCCCATCAAGGACTCCACGTGAAATCCGTCTTCCCGCGTATCCAGCGCCTGCCGCCCTACGTGTTCAACATCGTCGGCGACCTGAAGAACAAGGCCCGCGCGCGCGGCGAGGACGTCATCGATTTCGGCATGGGCAACCCGGACCTGCCGACACCGCAGCACATCGTCGACAAGCTGGTGGAGGCGGCGAACCGCAAGGGCCATCGCCACACGCATCGTTACTCGGTGAGCAAGGGCATCCCGCGCCTGCGCAAGGCGATCGCCGGCTGGTACAAGCGGCGCTACGACATCGAGCTGAACCCCGACACCGAGTGCATCGCCACGATCGGCAGCAAGGAAGGCCTCTCGCACCTGGCGATGGCGACGCTCGATCGCGGCGACACCGTGCTGGTGCCGAATCCCGCCTACCCGATCCATCCATACGGCGTGGTGCTGGCCGGCGCGGAAGTGCGCCACGTGCGCATGACGCCGGACGTGGATTTCTTCGACGAACTGCAGCGCGCGATCAAGGAATGCCTGCCCGCGCCGAAGATGCTGATCCTGAATTTCCCCGGCAACCCGACCACGCAGTGCGTCGAGCTGGATTTCTTCGAGAAGTGCGTTTCGATCTGCCGCGAGCACGGCATCTGGCTGGTGCACGACCTGGCCTACGCCGACATCGTGTTCGACGGCTACCGCGCGCCGAGCGTGCTGCAGGTCAAGGGCGCGAAGGATCTCGCCGTCGAATTCTTCACGCTGTCCAAGAGCTACAACATGCCGGGCTGGCGCGTGGGCTTCATGGTCGGCAACCCCGAGCTGGTCGCCGCGCTCGCGCGAATCAAGGGTTACCTTGATTACGGCATGTTCACCCCGATCCAGATCGCGGCGATCGCAGCGCTCGAAGGGCCGCAGGAGTGCGTGCGCGAGATCTGCAGCATCTACGAAAGCCGCCGCAATGTGCTGTGCGATGGCCTCAATGCAGCCGCCTGGCCGGTGGTGAAGCCGCGCGCGACGATGTTCGTCTGGGCGAAGATCCCGGAGGGGTTCCGGGAGAAGGGCTCGATCGAGTTCTCCAAGCAGCTGCTCGACAAGGCGAAGGTCGCGGTGTCGCCGGGCGGCGGCTTCGGAGAGTACGGCGACGATCATGTGCGCTTCGCGCTGATCGAAAACGAGCACCGCACGCGCCAGGCCGTGCGCGGCATCAAGAAAATGTTGCGCGGCGCATGAAGGGCGAACCCGTCAAGGTGGGATTGCTGGGCCTCGGCACCGTCGGCTCCGGGCTCGTGCGCCTGCTCGAGCGCAACCGCGCCGAATACGCGCGGCGCCTAGGCCGCGAGATCATCGTCACGCACGCGTATACGCGAGATGCCTCGCGCCAGCGCGACTGCAATCTCGCCGGCGTGACCCTGGTGAAGGATCCGATGGCGATCGCGCGCGAGGCGCCGGTCGACGTCGTCGTGGAATTGCTGGGCGGTATTTCGCCGGCGCGCGAACTGATCTCTGCCGCCATTGCGCGCGGCAAGCCGGTGGTCACTGGCAACAAGGCGCTGCTCGCCGCGGACGGCGACCGCTTGTTCGCGGCCGCGCGCGAGAAGGGCGTGGGCATCGCCTTCGAAGCTTCGGTGGCGGGCGGTATCCCGATCATCCGGGTGCTGCGCGAGGGCCTCGCCGGCAACCGCATCGAGTCGCTCGCCGGCATCATCAACGGCACCTGCAACTACATTCTCACGCAGATGACCCAGCACCAGGTGGATTTCGCGACCGCGCTGGCCGAGGCGCAGGCGCTCGGTTATGCCGAGGCCGATCCGGGCTTCGACGTGGACGGCAACGACGCCGGCCACAAGCTCGCCATCCTTGCCTCGCTGGCCTTCGGCATTCCGCTGTCGGGCGGGGGCGTGTTGCTGGCCGGGATCCGCGGTGTCACCGCGCGCGACATCCAGCTCGCTGGCGAGCTCGGCTATCGCGTCAAGGCACTCGCCATTGCCAAGCTGTCGGGCGGGCGGGTGGAACTGCGAGTGCAGCCGACCCTGGTGCCGGTCGAGCACCTGCTGGCCAAGGTGGACGGCGTCCTGAACGCCGTGATTGTGAAGGGCGATGCCGTTGGCGAAACCGGTTACTACGGCCGCGGTGCGGGTGGCGACGCGACCGCCTCGGCCGTGGTTGCCGACCTGCTCGAAATCGCGCGCGAGATCGGCTCAGGGGCGAAATTCCGGGCGCAGCCGCTGGGCTTTGATCCTGCCGCCGTGCGCACGGCGGCAATCGTTCCGCCGGCGGAAATCGAGTCGGCGCATTACGTCTGCCTGCGCGTGGCGGACACGCCGGGCGTGCTCAAGGGCATCACCTCGATCCTCGCGGAGCTCGACATCAGCATCGAGGCGATCCTGCAGAAGGAACCCAAGGGCAAAGAAGACGCCACGGTGGCGATTATTACCTCGGTGGTCACCCAGGCGCGCTTCGACGCGGCGCTGGCCAAGCTGCTGGCGCTGCCGTTCGTGCGGCCCGGATCCACGCACCTCGGCGTCGAGCACTTCAATGGAAAGTAAGGAAAATGGGACGAGTAAGGAAAAGGGGACGCAGTCCTTTTCTTTTGCGCCGGTCACGCTGACGGGCCGCCACGTGCGGCTCGAGCCCCTGGCGCTCGCGCACCTCCCCGAGCTGACAGCGGCGGGCGCAGACCCGGAGATCTGGCAATGGCTCAGTGTGACCGGCGCCACGCCCGAGACGATGAAGACCTTCGTGCAGGATGCGCTCGACGCCCAGGCCAAGGGCAACGCGGTGCCCTTCGCCGTGTTCGAGCAAGCCAGTGGTTGCATCGTCGGCAGCACGCGCTTCGGCGCGATCGAGCGGGCGCACCGGCGCGCAGAGATCGGCTGGACCTGGCTGAACCCTCGCGTGCAGCGCACGGCCATCAACACCGAGCAGAAATACCTGATGCTGCGCCACGCCTTCGAGCAGTGGGGCCTGATGCGCGTGGAGTTCAAGACTCACGCGCTCAATGAGAAATCGCGCCGCGCGATCGCACGCATCGGCGCCACCCAGGAAGGCGTCCTGCGCCAGCACATGATTGGCCACGATGGACGCATCCGCGACACCGTGTACTTCTCCGTCGTCGACTGCGAATGGCCAGCAGCGAAACAGCGCCTGGAGCAGAAGCTGGCGCGGCCCAGGGCGGCCGCGGTTTCCCCTCTCCCCTTGTGCGGGGAGGGGGTAGGGTGAGGGGCATGGGCCTGATCGAGCGCTGGCGCGATCGCCTGCCGCTGCCGGCGTCGGCCAAGGCGGTGACGCTGGGCGAGGGTGGCACGCCGCTGATCGAACTCGTGAACATTCCGCGCGACCTCGGGTTCAAGGGCCGCGTCTACGTGAAGTTCGAGGGCCTGAACCCCACCGGTTCGTTCAAGGACCGTGGCATGACCATGGCCGTGACCGAGGCGGTGCACCGCGGCGCCCGCGCCGTGATCTGCGCCTCTACCGGCAACACATCGGCTTCCGCTGCCGCTTATGCGGCCCGCGCCGGCATCACCGCCTTCGTGCTGATTCCGGAAGGGCAGATCGCCGCAGGCAAGCTGGCGCAGGCGGTCATGCATGGCGCAGTGGTCATGCAGATCAGGGGCAATTTCGACGACGGCATGCGGCTGGTGAAGGAAGTCGCCGAGACTACGCCGGTGGCGATCGTCAATTCGATCAATCCTTACCGCCTGCAGGGCCAGAAGACCGCGGCCTTCGAGATCATCGAGGCACTCGGCCGCGCGCCGGACGTTCACTGCCTGCCGGTCGGAAACGCCGGCAACATCAGTGCCTACTGGCTGGGCTATTGCGAGGCTTCCGCGATGCCCACTGCGATTCACCTGGATGTCGGCGATTACGCACGCATGAAGATGACCTCGACGCGCCCGCGCATGGCGGGTTACCAGGCTGCCGGTGCGGCCCCGTTCCTGCGCGGCGCGCCGGTCAAGAATCCCGAGACGGTGGCGACCGCGATCCGCATTGGCAATCCGCAGAGCTGGGATTTCGCGCTCGCGGCGCAGCAGGAATCCAACGGCTGGTTCGGCGAATTCAGCGACGAGCAGATCCTGGTGACGCAGAAGCTGCTGGCGCATCGCGAGGGCATTTTTTGCGAGCCGGCCAGCGCGACTTCGGTCGCGGGCGCGATGCGCGACATCCGCAGTGGCAAGATCGAGCCGGGCAGCACGGTGGTGTGCACGCTCACCGGCCATGGCTTGAAGGATCCCGACATCGCGATGCGCGACGGACTTGCCGGTGTGCTGCAGGTTGAAGCCGAACGCGGCGCTGTCGAGCGTGCGCTGAAGGAGCGGCTGCGCTGAGCGCACCCGTGTTGCGACGCCGCGTCGCCAGCGCGATCAGCCTGTCGCCGTTGCTGCACCCGGTGCTGCGGCGGATCTATGCGCAGCGCGGCATCGCCTCCGATGCCGAGCTCGCGCTGGACCTCAAGCACCTGGTCCCGCCGCAGGCGCTGCTCGGCATCGATGCTGCGACCGCGCTGCTGCACGATGTACTCGCGAAGGGCGAGCGGATCGTGGTGGTCGGCGACTACGACGCCGACGGCGCGACCGGCACTGCGCTGGCGGTGTCGGCGTTGCGCGCCTTCGGTGCCGCGCAAGTGGATTACCTCGTCCCGAGCCGCTTCAAGCAGGGCTATGGCCTCTCGGCCGAGCTTGCCGATGTGGCGCACGCGCAAGGCGCGCAGCTGCTGATCACCGTGGACAACGGTATTTCCAGCGTCGCCGGTGTCGCGCGCGCAAAGGCCCTGGGCTTGCGCGTGCTGATCACCGATCACCATCTCGCAGGCCCGCAGTTACCGGTGGCGGATGCGATGGTCAATCCGAACCAGCCGGGCTGCAACTTCCCGAGCAAGTGCCTGGCGGGTGTCGGCGTGATGTTCTATGTCCTGTCCGCGCTGCGTGCGCGGCTGCGCGAGGCGGGCTGGTTCAAGGAGCGCGCGGAGCCGAAGCTCGCCGACTTTCTCGACCTCGTTGCGGTGGGCACGGTGGCTGACGTCGTGCGGCTCGACCAGAACAACCGGATCCTGGTCGCCAACGGGCTGGCGCGCATCCGCGCCAGGCGCGCGCGGCCCGGAATCCTCGCACTGCTGCAGGTGGCGGGCCGCGACCTCGACAGGGTCAGCAGTACCGACCTCGCCTTCGCCATCGGCCCGCGGCTCAACGCCGCCGGCCGGCTTGAGGACATGCGCCTGGGCATCGACTGCCTGCTGTGCACCGACGAGGCGGAGGCGTTGTC
>JAYUGN010000249.1:0-4033 GCA_043767605.1 Gammaproteobacteria bacterium | reverse complement strand
GCGAGCGGCCCAACGTGGACACCGAGCGCCCGCAGATCCGCGTGCACCTGCACATGGACCGCGAGCACGCCACGGTGAGCCTGGATCTTTCCGGCGAGAGCCTGCACCGGCGCGGCTATCGCGGCCGTGGCGGCGCGGCGCCGCTCAAGGAAAACCTCGCCGCGACGATCCTGATGCGCGCCGGCTGGCCGGCACTCGCGGCGCAGAACGCGCCCCTGCTCGACCCGATGTGCGGCTCGGGCACGCTGGTCATCGAAGCCGCGCTGATGGCGATGGGCATTGCGCCAGGCCTTGCGCGCGAGCGCTACGGCTTCGAGGCCTGGAAGGGTCACGAGCCGGCATTGTGGAAGGACATCCTCACGGAAGCGCGTGCCCGCGCGGTCGCCAGCCGCAAGGCGACCCTGCCGCCGCTGCGCGGACAGGACGTGGATCCGGAGGCGGTGCAGGCCGCGAAGGAAAACGCGATCCGCGCCGGCGTGTCCGACCGGATCGTGTTCGAAGTCGCCGACCTTTCCGACGCGCGGCCGAATTCCACGACGCCGGGCCTGGTCGTCACCAACCCGCCCTACGGCGAGCGCCTCGGCGCCGAGGCCGAGGTGATCAAGATCCACAGCCTGCTCGGCGCGACGCTGAAGACGCATTTCCCCGGCTGGACCGCCGCGGTCTTCACGGCGCGGGCGGACCTGGGCCATCGCATCGGCCTGCGCGCCAGCGACATGTGGTCGCTCTACAACGGCCCGCTCGAGTGCAAGCTGCTGCTGTTCAGCGTGCGCGGCGCCACGCTTCCCGCAGCGCCGGCCGCGAGCGGAGTCACCGACGGGCAGGACAGCGCGGACGAACCGGCCGGCGCCACCGAAATCGTGATCCCGACCGGCGTTATCAGCGGCGGCGAGGACTTCGCCAATCGCCTGAAGAAAAACCTGAAGCACCTCGGCAAGTGGGCCAAGCGCGAAGGCATTACCTGCTACCGCGCCTACGACGCCGACCTGCCCGACTACGCGGTGGCGGTGGACGTCTATGAAGCCGCCGAGCGCCATTTGCACGTGCAGGAATACGCAGCGCCCAAGACGGTGGAACCTGCGCGCGCCGAGCGGCGCCTGCGCGAGGCACTGGCGCATACCCAGCAGATCCTCGAAGTGCCGGCCGCGCGGCTGCACTACAAGCTGCGGCGCGCGCAGAAGCGCGGCGCGCAGTACGGACGGCAGGCCGAGACCGGCAAGTTCTTCGAGATCGACGAGCAAGGCGTGAAGCTGCGCGTGAACCTCGACGATTTCCTCGACAGTGGCCTGTTCCTCGACCACCGCGCGCTGCGCCGGCGCATCCGCATGGAGGCGCGCGACAAGCGCTTCCTCAACCTGTTCTGCTACACGGGCTCGGCCACCGCGCACGCGATCAAGGGCGGCGCCACGCACAGCCTGTCCATCGACATGTCGAACACCTACCTCGATTGGGCCAGCCGCAACCTCGCGCTGAACGGCGTGCGCGCCGAGGCCTTCGACTATCCGCCGAAGCATTTCCCGGACCACGCGCTGCTGCGCGCCGATTGCCTGGCCTGGCTCAAGGCCCAGGACGAGGCCCACGCGCGCACGCGCGACCGCCTGCAGTTCGACCTGATCCTGTGCGATCCGCCGACCTTCTCGCATTCCAAGAAGATGGAAGGCGTGCTCGACATCCAGCGCGACCACCCGGACCTGATCCGGCAGTGCGCGGCCCTGCTGGCGCCGGGCGGCACGCTGTATTTCTCGAGCAATCGTCGCGGCTTCAAGCTCGACCCGGCACTGGCCGGGGAACTGGCCATCGAGGACATCACCGCCAGGACCCTGGACGAGGATTTCAGCCGGCCCCGGCCCGCCCACAAATGCTGGCGGATCCAGCACAAGGGGTAACCGGACCCGGTGGCCGGTTTGGCGCTACGATGCCGTAGCCGCTGCTTGAAGTGCCCGGGGGATCTTTTGACTTCGATTGGCAAGCTGGGGACAGTGCTGGTGATCGCGGGCGCGCTGTCTGCGCCGGCGTACGGCGCAGCACCGGCCCCCGCCCCCGCGGCAAATCCCGATCTCACTGAGCTTTCGATCGAGGCGCTGCTCGACCTGAGGGTCGAGGTCACTTCGGTCTCCAAGCGCGCCGTGCCGCTGCAAGAGGCGCCGGCGGCGGCCTTCGTCCTCTCCGGCGAAGAAATCCGCCGCTCCGGCGTGCGCACCGTCGCCGATGCGCTGCGCATGGTCCCGGGCCTGCTGGTCATGCGCATCACCGCGCAGAGCTACGTCGTCACTTCGCGCGGATTCCCCGGCGAGAAACTCGAGGTCTTCATCGACGGCCGCAGCATCTACACGCCGCTGACCTCCATCGTGTTCTGGGATGTGCTCGACACCTACCTGCCCGACATCGAGCGGATCGAAGTGGTTCGCGGCCCCGGCTCCATCCTCACGCTGTGGGGCGCCAACGCCATGAACGGCGTGGTCAACATCGTGACCAAGTCCTCGGCGAAGACCGATGGCACCGAAATCTCCGGCGGCGGCGGCAACGAGGAGCGCTCGTTCGGCGCCGTGCGCACCAGCGGCCGCATCGGCGACCAGGCCCATGCTCGGCTGTATGCCCAGCATCGCAACCGGGACAGCAGCCTCTGCGGCGCCAACACGGCCGCCTGCGTGTCCGGCCAGGAAGCACCGGACGCGCAGCACCAGACTACGGCGGGCTTCCGCTCCGACTGGGACTACGCGGAAGCGCGCTCGCTGAGCGTCTCGGGCGACCTGTACCAGGAAGAAGCGGGCACGATATCCGCGGCGTCCTCGGCGCAGTCGTTCCAGCAGGCCACGCAGCAGAACGGCGCGAACCTGACGCTGCACTGGAACGCCGACCTGCAGGAGAACGGCAAGCTCGGCGTCGTCGGCTATTACGCGCGCTACTACCGCGAGCTGCCGGAAATCTTCCTCGAGACACGCGACACCTACGACCTGGAACTCGAGCACCGCCTGCCGCTGGCGCAGCGCCACCTGCTGACCTGGGCGCTCGGCGCGCGCTCCACGCACAACCAGACCGGCGGCCCGCCACTGCTGGCGATCTTCGATCCGGCCTCGCGCACGCTGAACACCTACGCCGCATCCCTGCAGGACCAGATCCGCCTGTTCGACAACGGCGAGCTGACGCTGGGCAGCAAGTTCGAGCACAACGACTTCACCGGCTTCGAAGTGCAGCCCGGCATCCGGCTGGGCTGGAAGCTCAGCGAAGCCGCCTACACCTGGGCCTCCGTCGCACGCGCCGTGCGCACGCCCAACCAGCTCGAAGACGGCCTGCTCATCTATTGCACGGCGTTTCAGGCGGGCCTGGGCTTCTGCTCGCCCGCCGGCTCCACCGTGCCGCGCGGCAACCGGGACCTGAAGTCCGAGAAGCTGATCGCCTACGAGGCCGGCTTGCGCCTGTGGCACGAGCAGGCGCTGTCCGCCGACCTCGCGATGTTCTTCAATGACTACACCGACCTGCGCAGCAACGAGTCCTCGCCGCCGCCCTTCGGGATGTTTGGCAACAGCCTCAAGGCCAGGACCTACGGCGGCGAACTGGCCGTCGGCTGGCAGCCGGCCGAGTGGATTGGCGTGCGCGCGTTCTACAATCTGCTGAAGATGAACGTGGAGCGTCAGGGCGGCAGCACCGATGCCCGCAGCGAGTACGCGCTCGAGAACAGCAGCCCCCGGCAGAGTGGCGGCCTGCGGCTGTCGCTGCAGCCGCGCGGCGACCTGTCCATGGAAACCTTCGTGCGCTACGTCGATCCGCTGGTCGCGACCGCGACGCCGGGTTACACCGGGCTGAACGCGCGCCTCGCGTGGCGGCCGTGGTCCTCGCTCGAGCTCGCGCTGGTCGGCGAAAACCTGCTGGACCGGCAGCACCCGGAAAGCGGCTCCCCGCCTTCCGCCGCGCAGCCGACGCCGCGCGCGTCCAATCAAATCCAGCGCAGCGTGTTCGCGGAATTCCGCTGGACCTGGCAGTAAAAACACATCTGTCATGCGGCGCGGGTAGCTTGTAGGATTCCCGCAACGCT
>JAYUGN010000248.1:0-4072 GCA_043767605.1 Gammaproteobacteria bacterium | reverse complement strand
CCGAGATCGTCCACATCATCCGCAAGGCGCACCCGGACCACGCGATCCTTGCCGAGGAAGGCGGCCCGTCCGGCGAGCACGAGTTCAAGTGGATCATCGATCCGCTCGACGGCACCACCAACTTCCTGCACCGCTTCCCGCACTTTGCGGTGTCGATCGGCGTGCAGCAGAAGGACAAGATGCTGCTCGGCGTGATCTACGCGCCCTGCACCAACGACCTGTACGTGGCGATTCGCGGCTCGGGCGCGGTGCTGAACAGCCGCAAGATGCGCGTCAGCAAGACCCTCAACCTCGACGATGCCCTGGTCGGCACCGGCGTGCCGATCCGCTCGGGCGTGATCCTCGACAAGTACATCCCGCAGCTGAAAGTCATCGTCGACAAGACCGCCGGCGTGCGCCGCGCGGGAGCCGCGGCGCTGGACCTGGCCTACGTGGCCTGCGGCCGGCTCGATGCATTCTGGGAACTGGGCCTGCAACCCTGGGACATGGCGGCGGGCCTCTTGATGGTCGAGGAAGCCGGCGGCGTAGTCAGCGAACTCTACGGCGCCGACGACGCGATGAAGACCGGCAACGTGCTGGCAGCGAATCCGAAGATCCACGAGCAGCTCTCGCCACTGCTGAAGGCCGCGAAGGCCTGACCCTCACCCGCCGCTGCGCGGCGGCCCACCCGCCGCTTCGCGGCCCCTCACCCGCCGCTGCGCGGCCCCTCACCCGCCGCTGCGCGGCGGCCTCTCCCGCAAGCGGGAGAGGCGATTATCAGGGGGCCTTGTCGGCGTCCTCGAGCTTCGGCGGCAGCAGGTCTTCGCGCGAGATGCCCAGCGCGACGGCCAGGCTGGTCGAGACGTAGATCGACGAGTAGGTCGCGACAATCACGCCGACGATCAGGGTGATCGAGAAGCTGTGCACCGAGGGGCCGCCCAGCACGAACAGCGCCGTGGTGACCAGCAGGGTCGTGAAGTGGGTAATGATCGAGCGCAGCAGCGTCTGGTTGACCGACAGGTTCACGACCTCGAGGATTTCCATGCGCCGGATGTTGATCAGGTTTTCGCGCACGCGGTCGAAGATCACGACCGTCTCGTTGTTCGAGTAGCCGATCAGCGCGAGGATCGCGGCCAGCGTCGTCACGTCGAACTCGATCTGGAAGGCCGACAGGAAGCCCAGCGCCATGACCGCATCGTGGATCAGCGCCGCGATGGCGCCGACCGAAAACTTCCACTCGAAGCGGAAGGCGATGTAGATGAAGATCAGGATGAAGGCGATCAGCAGGGCCAGCGAGCCCTGCTCGGCCAGTTCGCCGCCCACCTGCGGGCCCACGAACTCGATGCGGCGCAGCTCCACTTTCTGGCTGCCGTGCTGGAGCGCGTCGAGCACCTTGTTGGAAACCTGCGCCGAATTGGCGCCGTTCGCGGCGGGCGGCAGGCGGATCAGCACGTTCCGGGTGCTGCCGAAGGCCTGCGCCACGGCATTGTGGTAACCGGCATCAGCAAGGTCCTTGCGCACCGCGGCGAGCTCGACGCCCTGCGGGTAGACCACTTCCACCAGCACGCCGCCAGTGAAGTCGATGCCGAAGTTGAGGCCGCGCGTGGCCAGCAGGCCGATGGAGGCCAGCGTCAGCACCAGCGAGACCACCAGGCCCGCCTTGCGCTGGGCCATGAAGTTGAACTTGGGAACGCGAGCGAAGAATTTCATGGTGTGGTTACCAGACCGGCACGTCGGTCATCTTCTTGCGCGCAAAGGCCAGCTGGGCCATGGCGCGCGAGCCGACGATCGCGGTGAACTGCGAACTGGCGATGCCGATGGCCAGCGTGATGGCGAAACCCTTGACCGGGCCGGCGCCGAGGAAGAACAGCACCACCGTGCCGATGAAGACGGTCAGGTTGGCGTCGAAGATGGTCCAGAAGGCGCGGTCATAGCCCGCCTGGATCGCGGCGTGCGGCGAGTTACCGGCGCGCAGTTCCTCACGGATGCGCTCGTAGATCAGCACGTTGGCGTCCACCGCGATGCCCATGTGCAGCACCAGGCCCGCGATGCCCGGCATGGTCAGCGTGGCCTGCAGCAGTGACAGCGCCGCGATCACGACCACGAGGTTGGTCACCACCGCCATGACGGCGAACAGGCCAAAAACCCTGTAATAGAAAATCATGAAGGCGGCGACGAGCGTCAGGCCCAGCACCGCCGCCTGGAAGCCGCGGCGGATGTTGTCGGCGCCCAGCGAGGGGCCGACGGTGCGCTCCTCGACGAAATCGATCGGCGCGGCCAGCGCGCCGGAGCGCAGCAGGATCGCGAGGTCGTGCGCTTCCTTGCTGGACAGGCCAGTGGTCTGGAAGTTCTTGCCGAACACGCCGCGGATCGTCGCCACCGAGATGATGTCCTGCACCTCGTGCTTCTCGCGGATCGGCTGGCCTTCGGCGCCGTAGCGGGTCTCGTATTGCGTCTCGCGCAGCAGCACCGCCATCGGCTTGCCGACGCTCTTCATGGTGAACTCGAGCATGCGCTTGCCGCCGCTGCCGTCGAGCGTCACCGACACCGCCGGCGTGCCGCTTTGCTGGTCCATCGTCGGCGCCGCGTTGGTGAGCTGGTCGCCCGAGGCAATGATGTCGCGCGTGACCAGCACCGGCCGGCGCGAGTCGCGCTGGTAGTAAAGCTCATCCCCGGGCGGCACGATGCCGCTGCGCGCCGCTTCCTCGGCGTTGCCGTCCACGTCTACGGCGCGGTATTCCAGTGTCGCGGTCGCGCCGAGCAGCTCCTTCATGTGGGTTGCGTCCTGCACGCCCGGCAGCTCGATGACGATGCGGTTCAGGCCCTGGCGCTGCACCACCGGCTCGGCGACGCCGAGCTGGTTCACTCGGTTGCGCAGGGTCGTGAGGTTCTGCTTGAGCGCGAACTCGACGATGCGCTTGCTTTCCTGCGGCGACAGGCGCGCCTGCAGCGTCGGCACGGCGGCCTTGTCGTCCACGCTGAGCTGCAGCTCGGAGTACTCGTGGCCGATGGCCTTGCGCGCCGCCTCGAGCTTCTCGGCGTCAGCGAATTCCAGCACCGCGGCATCGCCGGCCTGGCGGCGCGCGGTGTAGCGGATGTCCTGCTTGCGCAGGAAGGTCGGCAGGTCGGTCACGTAGCGCGAGACCGCCTTGGCCGAGGCATCGTTAACGTCCACTTCCAGCAGCAGGTGCACGCCGCCCCGCAGGTCGAGGCCCAGCGCCATCGGGCGCGCGCCGAGCTTCAGCAGCCAGCCGGGCGTCTTCGAGGCGAAGCTCAGCGCCACCGTGTAGGCGTTGCCGAGATCCTTCTTCAGCACGTCGGCGGCCTTGAGCTGGGCGCCCTCGTCGGGAAAACGCACGCTCCAGTGGGCCTGCTCGAGGCGCGAGTCGGAACTGGCGATCTGGGCGCCGTCGAGCGCCTTGCCCACCTGAACGCCGAAATCGGCTGTCAGCGGATCGCCGCTGCGCGCCGAAATCTGCACCGAGGGCTGCTCGCCGAAGAGGTTGGGCAGCGCGTAGAGGGCGCCGAAACCGGCGACCAGGATCAGGAGGATGTACTTCCAGCGGGCGTAGGGTTTCATGCGCTTACAGGGCTTTCAGCGAGCCCTTGGGCATCACGCTGCCGATGGCCGAGCGCTGCATCTTCACGTTGACGCCGTCGGAGATTTCCACCGTCACGAAGTTCTCGCCGATCTCGCGCACCGTGCCAGCCAGGCCGCCGGTGGTGATGACCTCGTCGCCCTTGGCCAGCTTGCCGAGCATGTCCTTGTGCTCGCGGCCGCGCTTCATCTGCGGGCGGATCAGCATGAAATAGAACAGCACCAGCAGGAACACCAGCGGCAGGAACTGGAACAGCGGGTTCGAAGCCCCCGCGGCAGCCTGGGCGTAGGCGGGCGAAATCAGGAAATCAAGCACGAGGTCACTCCTCCATAAACAAGACCGCGAAGTCCGAAAGCGGCCGGAATTCGCGGGCGCGAAGTATGCCACGGACGCCTTAGACTGGGCGCCCCTTTTTCCCGGTCCGGAGCACCCTGATGGCCAGCTACAAGGCGCCCCTGCGCGAAATCGACTTCGTCCTGAACCGGGTGCTCGAC
>JAYUGN010000247.1:0-11330 GCA_043767605.1 Gammaproteobacteria bacterium | reverse complement strand
CGCCCGCGTCGGCGGCCTCGAAGATCGTCTGGTTGCCCGAGGTCCAGCCGGAAATGCGGTAGCCCCAGCTGCCCACGTCGGCGGTGCTGCCGCTGATCTTGTTGCTGACGCCCACGCTGTCCTCGCCGGCATTGAGCGAGCCACCGTTGTTCCACCGGCCGTTGCCGGACACCGTGCCGGAGACTGCGCTGCCGCTGGCGTCCGGCGGACGGTTGTAGACAGTACCGCTGGCGCCGCCATCGAGGTCGAAGTTACGCAGCGCCAGCGTCGAGTTCGCGAGCGCCGGCCCGACGATGAAGTACATCTGGTAGCCGATGCTCGACCCGGTTTCCTGCTGGTAGGTCGTCTGCAGGAAGCCGAGCAGGCCGTCGATGGCGGCGTTGCCGTTGACGCGAACCTGGAAAGAGTTGTCGTCGTTGTTGTCGGCCGTGGCGTTGGTGCCGCAGTTCGCGCCGTCGATCTCGTCGGAGCCGGTGTAGCTGCGGATGCGGTACAGGCCCACTGCCAGCCCGCTGAAGCTCACGCTCGTGCCGTTGGCGCTGCCGGACGGCACGGTGACGCCCTGCAGCAGCGCGGCGCCGTCGCCGGAGCGCAGCTCGAAGCGAGTCGGGTCGCCGGTGCCGCTGGCCGTGCCGTCGCAGCCGGTGCCGTCCACTTCGTCGCAGAGGCTGCCGGCGCCATCGGTGCTGTCGGCGTCGAGGATCTCCACCGTGGCCGGCGCCATCGTCTCGGTGACCTCGAGGAAGAAATCGCCGTAGTGCACGGTGCTGCTGGTGGCGGAGCTGGTGTACCAGTCGCCCACGGTGGCCGGCCGCTGGCAGCCGCTGGTCTGGAACTCCACGCGCGAATCGGACGGGAAGGTCGCGGCCATCACGGGTGGCACGCACAGCGCCGCAGCGAGGCTGGCGAGCAGGCGGGCGCGACGGCTGCTCACGGCATCACCTCGCGAAGGCGCGTGGCCTGGTCGAACTTGATGCGCAGGGTCAGGTACGGACCCTGCGTGCTGTAGCGCGCGGCCTCGAAGTCGCGGTCGCGGAAACCCTGCAGGTTGTAGCCCAGCGTGATCCAGCCATTGGTCACCGGCGAGACGCCGAGCTGCGGGCCGAAGGAATAGCGATAGTTGTCGGCCTGCCAGGCGTGCAGCAGCCCGGCTTGCACGCCGAGGTCGATCCAGGTGTTCAGGTCGAAACGCCACTCGCCGCCGGTCAGGTCGGTATAGCCCTGGTAGTTGGCGCCGTCGAAGCGGTCGAAGGCGTACTTGGCGCCGTAGTACAGCGACCACTGGTTGCGCTGCGCGAGCTCGAACAGGTTGCCCTGACGATCTTCCGCGTTCCATTCGCGCGACACGCGGTTCACTGACAGGTTGTTGATCAGGCGACGCGACAGCGCATCGCCCGTGGCGACCAGGCTGGTGTTGCCGAACAGGCCGCTGCCGGCAGTGCCGGTGCCGTTGACAAGCTGGTCGTAGCGCAGTTCGAGCCGATCCAGCACCGACCAGCGGCTGTCGAGCGGGCGATATGCCCAGCCCATGCCGGCGGTGCCGTAGAGGCCTTCGGGGCCGCTGGCCTGGCTCACGTGGAAGCCCTGTGCGTTCAGCGAGTAGGCGACGCCGGCTTGCGCCTGCCGCAGGAAACCGGTGCTGAAGCCGTAGCGGTTGCGGGTCTCGCCATCCCGCGTCTCGGCGCGGCCGTTCCAGCTCCACAACTCGCTGCGATACGTCAGGCCACCGCTGAGGGCGATGAAATCTTCGGTGAGCGAGCCGTTGGCGGTGGTGCCGCCGGAGGCGTAGGGCTGGGCCGAGTTGTTCACCGGCAGCGCGGCGGCGCCGCTTTCGTTGAATGCGCGACTGCTGTCGATGCCGAAATCCACACCCCAGCGCTCGCCCAGCAGCAGCGATTGCGTCAGCCCGAACAGGGCGAAGCTGCGTGGGCCGTATTCGCGCAGGTCGACCTGGTTCAGCGTGCTGGTCAGGCGCGCGCCTTTCCAGGGCGTGGCCTGCAGGCCCACGCGCGTCATCAGCGAATCGAAGGCCTGACCGTCCGTGTACTCCTCGGCCAGCAGCAGGCGGACCGCATCGGTCAGCGCGTAGGACGCGCCGAGCGCGTAGCGCGAGGGATAGTCCACGCTGTCGTTGCTGCCACCGAGGCTGTGGTCGGCCTGGCCGCTGAGCTCGAGCTTGCGGTCGAGGAAGTAGCGGTTGCCGGCGGCGGTGAGTTGCTGCGACTCATAGCGGCGGCCGGCCAGCGCGCCGGCGCCGGCTTCGTCGCGCGCGTACAGGCCGCCGAGGCGCACGCTGCCCGCGTCGGTGCGGTATTCGAGCTGGCTGGCGGCGGCATCGCGGGTCGCATCGCTCGCGAGATTTTCCTGGCGCCAGGCCTGGCCGTGCAGCGAGAGGTGTTCGGCCAGCGTGATGCGCCCGTCCACGCCTTTCTTGTCGGTGCCGGCCTCGCTGAGGTTCTGCTGGTTCAGGCCGAAGGCAGGCGCCTGCCGGCGTGCGTAGGCGAGGGCGTCGAATTGCGCACTGTGGTGTTCCGCCTCGATCAGGTAAGCGCTGCCCTGACGATTCAGCGTGCCGGCCTTGGTGTCGCTGGCGGCGACTTCGGCGCGCAGCTCGGTGTCGCCCGCCAGCTTCAATTTTGCGTCGAGGCCGCCAAGGTTGCCGTCGCTGAGGCTCGAATGATCGTGGATCGCCGTGGCACCCGCGTTGAGCCGGCCGTCGAGCGCCGTCGCGCCGATGCGGCCGCCGGCGTTGAGCTGCTGGTCGGCGGCGCCGTAGGTTTCGTACTCGGCGACGATGAAGACCGGGTTGAAGCTGCTGTCGCGGCTGTTCACCGGTTCGCGGAAGAACAGCGTGCCGGCGTCATAGTCGATGTCGTAGTCGAGGTGGCGCGCCAGGGCGCGGCTCTGCAGTACGCGCTCGCTGTGGAAGCGGTCGCGCGTCTCGAGGCGCAGGCGCTCGCTGTTGAGCACGATGCCGCCGGTGCGCAGGTGATACAGGCCGGAAGTGCCGTCGCCCTGCAGTTCGTCGCGCGCGAAATTCAGCGGCGTGTCGGCCGCGAACACCGTGGCCTGCAGCGGGCCGCCGCCGCCGTACTCGGCCTTCAGGCCCGACAGCGTGCGGCTGTAGCGCGACAGCGTGGTTTGCGTCAGGCCGGTTTCGTAATCGCCGAACAGGGCATAGAACTGATCGCGCTCGAGCTTGAGGTACAGCTTGTCCTGGCTGGCGGCGTCGTGGCCCTGGCCGGCGCCATCGCCGTAGAGCGTGTAATAGGCCTGCGGATCGATCGTGGACAGCAGGCTCTGGCGCCGGCGTTTCTCCTCGGGCTTGTCGCTGTCATAGGCCAGCGTCAGCAGCCATTTGCCGAGCACGCGCCCCTTGGCATACAGGCTGACCTGGCCATCCGTGTAGGTGCCGTCCTTCGTGTTCGCGCCGGGCAGCGGCTGCGCATTGCCCTTGAGCGTGTCGTAGCCGACGGTGCCGGACGCAAAGCCGACCACGATCCAGTCGCGCTGCGGTGCTTCCAGCCAGGCGCGCAACTCCTGCTTGCGGCCGCTTTGCGGCGTGGGCTGGAAATCGAAGTTCAGGACCAGGGTGCCGGCATCGCCGGTGGGCGCGAGCTCGATGTAGGCGACGCCCTCGTCGCCCTCGATGCGCCAGGTCGGCTCGAAGCGGTCCGGCCCGGCGAGCTGGCGCTGCTGCATCTGTTCCTGCAGCTGCGCCGGCACGTACGGCGGATTGATCCGGTAGCCGCCCGTGGTGCCGGAGCGCACCGGACGGCCCGAAGCGTCGAAGATGCGCACCGCGACGACCGGCTTGTGCACGCCGTCGGCGACGAGCTCCGATTCCGCGGGCACCAGTTCGGCGCGCGCTGGCACGGAAGAATAGTTCACCCGCCGCTCGAGGTGCTGCACCACCTGGCCGTTTTCGATGACCTGGGCCTCGAAGCGGTTGCTGCCCTCGGTGATCGGCACGCCGCGCCAGACGCTGACGGCGACAGTTCCGGCGGCATTGAGCTGCGTGCCCTCGAAGGACAACCCGCTGACGTCCTCGCCCTGGATGTACCTGAGTGTCACCACCTGGCCCGGCAGGTGCTTGATCGCGATGCGCGTCGCGCCCGCGCGCGGCACGTAATCCTCCGCCGGGTACAGCCAGGCAACGCCCGGCTCCTGGCCTGCGAGGAAATCGATGTTGGCACCCGCCGCGGTCGGGTCGTCGGCGGCCGCGTGGCGCTGCCGCTGCGAGTGTTCGTAGGCGCGGTCGCGGCCGGCCGGTTCGCTCGCAGCACCGGCGGCCGGGCAGGCCTCGAAGTCGGCGCGCCACAGCCCGCCGCCCTTCACGTCCACGAACTGCGACCAGGCGCGGCCGGCGTGGCGCGTGTTCTGCACGCGTGGCACGACGCTGTAGCCGGGCGGCAGGCTGTCGAGGTCGAGCTGCACGACGTGCGTGCCTTCGCGCACGCCCTCGAAATGGAACAGGCCGTCGCGGTCGCTGGTGACGTAGGTGCCGTCGTCGAGCAGCACGCGCACCTGGGCCAGCCCCTTGCGCACGGCCGGCGTTGCCGTGGGTGCCGGCGCAACGGGACAGGCGTCGGCCACTGCAGTCGCGGCTGCCGCGGCGCGTTCGAACACGCGCACTTCCGTGCGGCGGTTCTGCGCGCGGCCGGCCGCGCTCGAATTGCTCGCGAGCGGCTCGTCCGCGCCCATGCCCTGTGCGCTGACGTGCTCCTGCGAAAGCCCCAGCGCGCGGGCCAGGTATTCGCCGACGGTGGCCGCGCGCGCCTTCGAGATACCGTAGTTGTCGTGGAAGCGCCGCGCTGATTTTCTGGCGAGACGTTGCGTGTCGGTGTGGCCCGTTACTTCGATGCGCTCGACGTCCTTGCCCTTGAGTTGCACCGCCAGCGCCTGCAATTCTTTTTCACCCTTCGCCGTCAGGGAAGTCTTGCCGGAATCGAACTGCGCGCGAACCGTGTAAGTGCCGGCGGGCGCGGCGGCCACTGACGCCGCGGCCGGGCAAGCCAGTGGCGCGGCGGCAGGGGCTGCGGCGTGGCATGCGATTTCGCCCACGATGGTGAAATGGCTTTGCATCAGGATGTCGCGCACTTCCACGGCGGCGGCGGCGACGTTCGAGACCGTGGGGCCGTCGGCTGCCGCGCGCGCGGAGTTCACGGCGGAACCGCTGCGCGCGCCGGCCGACACCAGCAGTACGTAAGTGAGCTGCGCGGTCTGGCCGATGGCCACGCCGCCGACGGGAATGGTGAGCGTGCGGCCGTCGGCGCTGATGGCAGGATCGGCAGCCTGCGCGCCGTTGAGCCGCAGCGATCCCGCCTGGTAGCGGAAACCCTCCGGCATGCGGTCGGTGACCACCGTGTTGGTCACGGCCACCGCGGTGAGGTTCTGCAGGCTGAGCCGGTACTGCAGGAAATCGCCCACGCCGCTCAGCGTCTGGGAAACCGCCTTGTTCAGCAGCAAGCCCGCGGGATCCACCGGGTAGTCCAGGTTCACCGCGGGGCCGGCGGGCACCGTGAACGGCTCGCCGTGCGAACCGGTGAGCACGCTGTACGGCGCTCCGAAGGGATCGTTGGGGAAGGGCCCGTTCGAGACGCTCGGCGCGCCATAGCCGGGCGGCGGGGTGACAAGCAGCCGGTATTGCCCGGGCGCCACGCTCGGGAAACGGAAGCCGCCGGCCGGCACCGGCCCGAGTTGCGGATGCACCGTGGGCGTTGCCGGCGTGGCCAGCGAATTCGGGCAGGGCGTCACGCCGTCATCGCAGAACACGCTGGCCGGGGCGTTGTTGTCCACGCTGAACAGCAGCACGGTGGCGCCGCCCACGCCGAGCCCGGTGGCCGCGTCGAACACGATGCCGAAGGGATCCACCAGCGCCGAGGTGTTGACGCTGTCGCCCGCGTCAGTCGGGTCGACGTAGCTCACGGTCATGCGGCTGTTGATGTCCACCGACAGCGCGCCATCGTAGGGCGCGTTGGCCTGGCTGGCGTCGCCGCTCTGGATCACGGCGGCGAACACGCCGGTGTCGGGGCCGGTCTCCTGCAGGCGCAGGATTTCGGTGTCGCCGGTGCTAGCGGTCACCGTCAGCGTGATGAAATCGCGCGTGCTGGCGTCGGTGTTGCGGTTGGCGTCGGCCAGCGTGATGAAGATGGGATCGTCGGCGTGAAAGACAGGGCTGGCGCGCACGCTCACTGGCGTGGCCAGCGAGATGGGCGCGCCGCCGGAAGTCGGCGGCGCCAGCGGCGCAAAGCTGCTGCCGCCGGCATCGCCGTAGGCGCCGCCATCGAAGCGGCTGGAAACGCTGCCCGGAGGATTGCCCGGCGCGTACTGGTAGAACGCTACGCTGGCGGGCGAGGCTGCGATCGCGACGCTCAGCGCACGGCTGGCCGATGCGGAGTTGCTGACGCCCTCGGCCGTGGTGATGGCGCCGGCCGCCAAGGTGTCGGTATAGGTGCCTGCGGCCGCCGCGGTGACGTCCACGCTGATCGTGCAGGAAGCGCCCGCCGCGAGCGTGGCTCCGCCCAGGCGCAACTGGCCGTCGCCGGCATCGATGGTCGTGTCCGCATCCGCGGGATCGTTTTCGTCGAGCGTGCCGCCGCAGGTGTTCGACAAATTCGCCAGCGCCGCCACGGTCATCGCCGCGGGACTGGCCGGGAACACGTCGGTCAGCGCGATCGCGGTGAGGTTGGTGGTTCCGGGATTGGCCAGCGTCAGCGTAAGTGTGCTCACGCCACCGCTCAGGATCGATCCCGGGCTGAACGACACGCTCGCCGTCGGCGAGGCGATGCCCATCACCAGTTGCGCGCTGGCGGCAGCGACATTGCTGACGCCCTGCGCGGTGGCGAGCGCGCCGGCAGGCACGGTGTCGATGTAAGTACCGTTGACGGCCGCAGTGACGTCCACCGTGATCGTGCAGGAACCGGCAGCGGGAACCTGGCCGTTGACCAGCTGCACGCGGTCGTCGCCGGCGTCGAGCGCGCCGCCACTACCGTCCTGGAGTGCTCCACCGCAGGAATTGGTGCTGTTCAGCGGGCTGGCGACCGTCATCGCGCCCGGCACCGTCGGGAAAATGTCGGTGAACGAAACGCCGGTCAGCGGGCTCGCGTTCGGATTGGTGAGCATGATGCGCAGCGTGCTGGTGCCGCTGTTGGCCACCGGGCTGGGCGAGAACGACAAGCCGACGGTCGGCAATCCGGTGACGTCCTGCGCCACGGTGTTCGAACGAGTGACGAATGCGGTAGCCGCCGGATCCAGGTAGCTCGCGCTCGCGGTATTCGAAATGGCGGCGGCGTGGGCGAGCGCAACGGGTATCAGCGCGCTGATGCCTAGGACGATCCGCAACGCCGGCCACGCCCTGGTTTTCATCGCGGTTTGCCGGGGCTTACTTGAGGACGGCGCGATAACTCACCGAACCCTGCTTGCCGGGCTCGACGGGTGTGGCCAGCGTCCACCGCAGGTGGGTGACGTCGGCGGGCTGCGCCGGCCGCGACTTGCCGCCAGCGCCCGCGACCTTGAGCCGTGACAGCGGCCCATACGTCGTGCCGCCGTCCACCGAGACCTCGAAGCGGGCGTTCTTGCCCGTTTCCGATCCGGCCTCGTAGGAAAATTCAGCTGGCACGGGATTGCTGACGACCACCTTCTGCGCCGGGCGGTCGCCCTGGTTCAAGTAATGGATGACGTAGACGACTTCGCTGCCGGGCGCCACCTTGGCGGCGGGGACTCGTTGCTTGTGCGCCTTGCCGTCGGCGCCGCGCGTGGTGATTTCCGTGTAAGCCTGGTTCTTCAGCACCAGGGTGCTCCCGGCCGCGGCGTGCGCTGGCCACGCAGCGAGCGCGAACAGCCATCCGCTGCAGGCGAGGCACGCGACGGGCCGGCGACTGCGAGGCATCAATTGACCGTGACCTTGAACACCACCGTCTGCGTGCTCGGCGCCGCCAGCGGCGAGGCGAGGTTCACCTCGACCTGGGCGGGACTGGTCGAGGTGTTGTAACGCCCGGCGTCGTCGCCGGCCACGTCGCTGAGCCCCACGCCGTTGAGCTTGAGGCTGCCGGAGACGAAGCTCGCGCCCGCGGGAATCGGGTCGACGATTCTCGCGGTGGTGATGCTGCCGCTGCCGGCGAGGGTAAACGTGAGCGTGTAGGTGATCACCGAGCCGGGCACGACCTGCGAGCCGTTGAACGGATCGACCACCGTGCTGCTCTTCACCAGCGTGGTGGTGGTGGCCGAGACGACATAGCTCGCCGGGTCCACCGAGGAGGCGGTGCTCGCGCCGACCACGGCATCCACGTTGCCAGGGCCCGCGGCGGCGTAGACGGTGCCCGCAGGATCGCCGTTGGCGCTGGCGGTGACCGCGGTGGCACGCAGGCTGATCGTGCCGGTGTCGCCATTGGCGCGGCCGGACGGAATGTTGCTGACGAAGAACACGACGACGTGGCCATCGGCGGCAATGACCGGATCGTTGCCGCCGGACGAGTACGGCGTATCGGTGGCGGACTCGAAAGTGCCATTGCCGTTGGCGTCGAGGTAAAGCAGCGGAGTGTTGCCGGCGAGTTCCGGGTCGAAGCTGTCGCCGCCCACGCCCTGGTAGGACAGCTCGAAGGTCTCGGCGGCGTTGCCGGTGTTGGTGACGGTGAAGGCGAGGGCGCGGCCGGCCTGCGGTGTTAGCACTGACACGTCGCCGTTGTCAGCGACCGTCACGTCCAGTATTTCGGCGACGGTGACCGTGACGGTGTTCGACGTGGCGACCTGGGTGGCGCCCAGCGGGTCGACGTAGGTCGCGGTCGCGGTGTTGGTGATCGAGGTGTTGGCGGCAGTGCCGCTGGCGAGGGCCGCTGGCGAACAGGCCATGGCCGCGACGAGCATCCAAGCTCGCGAGCGTATGCCCAAAGACATGAAAAATTCCCCCGACTGGCCTAGTTCCAGCCCCCTCACCGAGAGGAGCCGGGCAACGATAACGCGCATGGTCAGCCTGTGCCACCAAAGCAAAAACCCCGCCCAGGGTTGCACCCGGGCGGGGCTTGTGTACAGGCCGCTTGCGTTACGGCGCGGTGCTGCTGGTCAGGACCTTCAGTTCGACGCGACGGTTCAGCTCGCGGCCTTCCGGCGTCTCGTTGGTTTCGACCGGCTGCGACTTGCCATAACCCTTGCTGGTCAGGCGGGCGGCTTCGATGCCGCGCTTGATCAGGTAGTCCTTGACCGAGGCGGCGCGCTTGTCGGACAGCTTCTGGTTGAGCTTGTCCGAGCCGGTCGAGTCGGTGTGCCCGCCGATCTCGGCCTTCATCGCCGGGTTGGCGGCCAGCGAGTCGGCGACCTGGTTCAGGATCACCTTGGCGTTGGCGGTCAGGCGCGCACTGTTGACCTCGAAGTTCACGCCCTTCAGCACGACCGACTCGCCGGTGGCGCAGCCTTCGAGGTTGATCGGCTCGCCCGGTGCCGGTGCGCGGCAGCCTTCGGCCTTCGGCGCGCAACCCGTCTCGGTGACCGTGCTGCCGGCCGCGGTGTCGGGGCACTGGTCCTGGTCATCCGGAATGCCGTCGCCGTCGGCATCCTTCACCGCCGCGCAGCCGGTTTCGTTGACGGCCATGCCAGCCGCGGTGTCGGGGCAGTTGTCGAGGCGATCGACCACGCCGTCGCCGTCGGCATCGCCTTCGCAGCCCTTCTCGTTGACCGTGACGCCGGCCGCCGTCTCGGGACACTGGTCCTGGTCATCCGGGATGCCGTCGCCGTCGGCGTCGGTGACCGCGGGCGCGACCACCTCGACCGGCGCCTCGGCGGAGGCCTGGATCGGCAGCTTGCCCAGCGGGATCAGCAGGCCGAGGTTGAACACGCCTTCATAGAAATCCTTCTTGCCGCCGACGCCCGCGTTGGTGCGCGTGTGCGCGTCCATGCGGTAGCGCGCCTCGGCGCGCAGCGACATGTCGAAGCCGCCGAGCCACCGGTTCAGCGGCAGCAGGTAGCCGATGCCGGTGTCGAACACCGTGGTCTTGTAGCTGAAGTTGGTGCTGGCCGGCGTGGTGGGGTGATCCTTCGCCTGTCCCTGGTGCACGGCGACGAGGCCGTAAATCTCCGGGAAGCTGTGCGAGGGGAACACCATCGCCGCGGCGCCAAAGCCGCTGAGCTTGGCCGGCGAGTCGGCGAAGCCGGTGTCCATGCGGCTGTAGAAGCCGGTCAGCTCGAGGTTCAGGCCCGAGGTCATCTTCTTGCCGAGCGACATCACGCCGCCGAGGCCGGTGCCGGTGTTGCGATCCTTGTCGGACCAGGTGAACGAGCCCATCGGCGACACATAAAGGCGCCGATCGCTCGAGCTGGAATCGCTGCCCGAGTTACCCGACGATTCGTCGACCGGCACATCGCCGGCCTCAGTGGCCTCGTCTTGCGCGTACGCGCCGAACGACAGAACCGAGCAAAGGCCCAGCAGGGCCAGCAGACCGCGATGCTTCTTCATGTCTTCTCCCATATGCAGCCGGCGACGCGCCAAGGCCGCGGTCAGCGGCCAAAACTGTAATCGTTACGGCGGTTTGACACAACTTTTTACTCCTTTTTACTCCCCGTTGACGTTACACTGCGCGGCCTTATGGATACTTCAGCGATCAAGACCGAGATGGTGGCCCTGCGAGAGCGTTTCGACGCCCTCCGGGGCTATCTTTGACTACCCGGGCAAGCGGGACCGCCTCGCGGAAGTAGAGGCCGAACTGGAGCGCCCGGACGTGTGGAACGACTCCGCGAGGGCCCAGAACCTGGGGCGCGAGCGCGCCCGCCTCGAAGGCGTCATCCGGCCGCTGGAGCGGGCCGATGCCGGCCTGCGCGACGCCGGCGAGCTGCTGGACCTGGCCGCCGCCGAGAACGACAGCGCCACCGCCGGTGAAATCTCACGCGAGCTCGCCAGCCTCGCAGCGCTGGCCGGCGAGATGGAATTCAAGCGCATGTTCAGCGGTGAAATGGACGTCAACAACGCCTTTTTCGACATCCAGTCCGGCACCGGTGGCACCGAGGCCCAGGACTGGGCGGCGATGCTGCTGCGCATGTACCTGCGCTTCTGCGCCGCCAAGGGCTTCAAGACCGAGATCCTCGATCAGTCCGCCGGCGAAGTCGCAGGCCTCAAGAGCGCCTCGGTGTTCGTGCAGGGGCCTTACGCCTACGGCTGGCTGCGCACCGAGATCGGCGTGCACCGGCTGGTGCGCAAGTCGCCGTTCGATTCATCGGGCGGCAGGCACACCTCGTTCGCCTCTGTGTTTGTTTATCCGGAAATTGACGACTCGATTGAAATCGACATCAACCCGTCCGATGTGCGCACCGATACCTTCCGCGCCAGCGGCGCCGGTGGCCAG
>JAYUGN010000246.1:0-4088 GCA_043767605.1 Gammaproteobacteria bacterium | reverse complement strand
GGATCTGCGCCTGGTCCTTGCCGACGGACCAGCTCTTGTGGTCGTACTTGAGCTCGAGCAACTGCAGGCTGACAGCCACGCGCCGCACGAAGGGCGAGTCGTACATTCCGATCAGGATCATTTCAGGCAGCCTTTAGTGGTGCAAAGCCCGCGATGCGGGCACGGGCGTTGTAGTAAGCCTCGGCGCAAGCGCGCGCCAGCGAGCGCACGCGCAGGATATAGGCTTGGCGCTCGGTCACCGAGATCGCGCCGCGCGCGTCGAGCAGGTTGAACGCGTGCGAAGCCTGGATCGTGCGCTCGTAGGCCGGCAGCGGCAGCTTCGGGTCCTGCGCCAGCAAATGCCGGCACTCGGCTTCCGCCTTGTTGAAGCGCTCGAACAGCGTGGCCGTGTCGGCGTGCGTGAAGTTGTAGTGGCTCTGCTCGACTTCGTTCTGGTGGTAGACGTCGCCATAAGTCACCACGCGCCCGCCCGTGTCGGACCACACCAGGTCGTAGACCGATTCTTTTTTCTGCAGGTACATCGCCAGGCGCTCGAGGCCGTAGGTGATCTCGCCCGCGACCGGCCGGCACTCGATGCCGCCGACCTGCTGGAAATAGGTGAACTGCGTGACTTCCATGCCGTTGAGCCAGACTTCCCAGCCCAGGCCCCAGGCGCCGAGCGTCGGCGATTCCCAGTTGTCCTCGACGAAGCGGATGTCGTGGGTCAGCGGGTCGAAGCCGAGCATGCGCAACGACTCCAGGTACAACTCCTGGATGTCGGGCGGCGAGGGCTTCATCAGCACCTGGAACTGGTAGTAGTGCTGCAGCCGGTTCGGGTTGTCGCCGTAGCGGCCGTCGGTCGGGCGGCGGCTGGGCTGCACGTAGGCGCAGTTCCAGGGTTCGGGGCCGATCGCGCGCAGGAAGGTGGCCCAGTGGAACGTGCCGGCGCCCATCTCCATATCCATTGGCTGCACGATCGTGCAGCCCTTCCCGGCCCAGAAGCTCTGGAGCTTCAGGATCAGGTCCTGGAACGTGAGAATTTTCATCTGGCGAGTATAAACAGGCGCGCCGCGCGGCCCCAGCCTTGCGAGGCTGGCTTGCGAGTTCGCGCGGGCGCAAAAACCCGTGCTAGCGTCCTTTCCGCCGCGGGCCCTCATGGCTGCGGCGCGTCCGGATAAAACCCATAACAACAAACCAAGGACATCCCATGAAAACCAAGCCTGTGCTGTGTCTCCTGCTCGCTGCCACCCTGGCGACGCCCTTTCTCGCGTTCGCGGCCGAAGGCAAGGCGCCCACGCCCCAGCAGCAACGCATGAAGGCCTGCAATGCCGAAGCCAAGGGCAAGTCGCTCAAGGGCGATGAGCGCAGGAGCTTCATGAGCAGCTGCCTGAAAGGCGAGACGGCGCCCGCCGCCGAAAAGCAGGTTCGCCGCGACTAAAGGCGGGGCCTGCGTCGCCCGCCCCCGGAAACGGGGGCGGGTTCTTGCCCGTTTTTGGTGCAGTAGAATGCGCACCCCGCCTCCGGCAAGCCTGCGTTTCGAAGGGAAACGCCTGACCGGACGCTGGCATGTTTTCTGCTGTCTGGAGGGCCGTTGCCGGTTTCGCCGGCCGACCTAATTTCTGATCAACGGGAGAGACTCGATGGCGGGCAAGAGTGGTGGTGACGGCGCAGCCGTACTGAAGATGATCAAGGACAAGGGCGCGAAGTTCGTCGACTTCCGTTTCTGCGATACCCGCGGCAAGGAGCAGCACGTGACCGTGCCGTCCCACACCGTGGACGAGGCGTTGTTCACCGACGGCAAGATGTTCGACGGCTCGTCGATCGCCGGCTGGAAGGGCATCAACGAGTCCGACATGATCCTGATGCCCGACGCCGCCAGCGCCAAGATGGACCCGTTCTTCGAGGAACCGACCGTCATCCTGCGCTGCGACATCATCGAGCCGGCCACCATGCAGGGCTACGGCCGCGACCCGCGCTCGCTCGCGCACCGCGCCGAGGCCTACCTCAAGTCCACCGGCATCGCCGACACCGCGTACTTCGGCCCCGAGCTCGAATTTTTCATCTTCGACTCCGTGCGCTGGGACATCGAGATGGGCAAGTGCGGCGTAGTCATCGAGTCCGAGGAAGCGGCCTGGTCCACGGGCAAGGAAGAATTCGAGAGCGGCCGCAACAAGGGCCATCGCCCGCCGGTGAAGGGCGGCTACTTCCCGGTTCCGCCGGTCGATTCGCAGCAGGACATTCGCAACGCGATGTGCCTGACGCTGGAAGAGATGGGCATCTCGGTCGAGGTGCATCACCACGAGGTGGCGACCGCCGGCCAGAACGAGATCGGCACGAAGTTCAACACGCTGATCAAGAAAGCCGACGAGATGCTGGACTACAAGTACGTCCTGCAGAACGTCGCCCACAGCTACGGCAAGACGGTGACGTTCATGCCCAAGCCGATCGTCGGCGACAACGGCACCGGCATGCACGTGCACCAGTCCCTCGCGAAGGGCGGCAAGAACCTGTTCTCCGGTGACAAGTACGGCGGCCTGTCGCAGCTGGCGCTCTGGTACATCGGCGGCATCCTGAAGCACGCCAAGGCGATCAACGCCTTCACCAACTGCACCACCAACTCGTACAAGCGGCTGGTGCCGGGCTTCGAGGCGCCGGTGATGCTGGCCTACTCGGCCAGGAACCGCTCCGCGTCGATCCGCATCCCCTGGGTGAGCAGCCCGAAGGGGCGCCGCATCGAAGTGCGCTTCCCGGACGGCATGTCGAACCCGTACTTCGCCTTCGCGGCGATGATGATGGCGGGCCTGGACGGCATCCAGAACAAGATCAACCCGGGCGAGGCGATGGACAAGGACCTCTACCACCTGCCGCCGGAAGAGGACAAGAAGATCCCGCGCGTCTGCCACAGCCTGGACATGGCGCTGGAGCACCTCGACAAGAACCGCGAGTTCCTGAAGAAGGGCGGCGTGTTCACCGACGACCTGATCGACGCGTACATCGAGCTCAAGATGCAGGAGGTCACGCGCTTCCGCATGACCACGCATCCGGTCGAGTTCGACATGTACTACTCGCTCTGACGAAGTGCTGGGCTTCCCCCCGCGTCCGCGGGGGTCAGCCCAGCCTACAAACTGAACGCCCCCTGAATCAGGGGGCGTTTCTTTTTGCGCAGTCGCGGCGTAGTGTTTGCGCATGCGCATCGCAATCGTGTTGCTCCTGCTGCTGGCCCCGCTCATGGCGACCGCCGCGCCGCAGGTCTACAAGTGGGTGGACGACAAGGGCGTGGTCCACTACACGGACAAGCCGCCCACGGACAACGCAACGCCGGCCAAGCTGCCGCCGCTGCAAACCTACAAGCGCGGCACAGCGCCCGACCTGAAGAAGTTCGGCGCGGGCTCCGCGCCCGGCAAGCCGATCACTTCGGTCGGCCCGCAGGTGCAGGTCGTCACGCCCTCGAAGGAAGAAACCTTCCGCGGCGGCGAGCGCACCGTGCCGGTGGCGGTGATGGTGACGCCGACCATGGACCCCAGCTTCAAGCTGCTTTACCTGCTGGATGGAAAGCCGGCCGGCGCAGCGACCACGGATACCTCGTTCGCCCTGACCGAGGTCGACCGTGGCGCACACCAGGTCACGGTGGCGGTGGTGGATGAGTCCGGCCAGGAGCTCTCGCGTTCGCAGCCGGTCACTTTTTATATGAAGCCCCCCGGCGGCAAAAAGAACTGATCGCACCGTTCTGGTGCGGTTAGGCCGTCCCCCAGGCCTCTCCAAAAGCCCTTGAGCGCGCACCAAAATGGTGCCGACTCAGGCCTGCTGAGGTAACCTCGCTTCCCAAGGGCTTGGCCTGAAGCTTGCTGAAGGCTTTCGCATGAAATTCCCTTCCCGCGGCCGGGTGAGCCCGGAAACGCTGCTGGAGGGCCTCACCACCGCCGTGGTCTGCCTCGACGCCGAACTGCGCGTGCGCAGCGTCAACGCTGCCTGCGAGACGCTGTTCGGGGCCAGCCGCCGCATCCTGGAAGGCCAGCCCGTCGGTGTGGGCCTGCCGCATTTCGCGCCGCACGAGGCGCGCCTGCGCCAGGCGCTCGAGGCCGGCAGCGGCTTCATCGAGCGCGAGCTGC
>JAYUGN010000245.1:0-11387 GCA_043767605.1 Gammaproteobacteria bacterium | reverse complement strand
GCACTTGGCGAAACTGGCGCATGCCCAGCGCTACCAGCTCAGGCGGGTATTCCCCGCGATTGGGGAATTTCGTCAGCTTTGAAAGCGTGGCGCCAAGGCCGTCCACGATGGCGTCGGCACGGGCGAGCCCGTCCTGCGAGGCGATGTAGGAGTGGATGTCGTCGAGGTCGCGCTGGGCGTCCTTGGTGACCAGGACCGAGAACTTCATTCAGCGCTGAGACGCTTCGCCTTGATCTCGCGGATTGCTTCATCGAGCGGCTTGACCTTGCCTTCGGCGATCTGCGTCTGGCCTAGCGCCAGGATTTTCAGCATTGCCAGCGTCTCTTGCGTTTGCTCGTAACTGTGGATGTCCTGCAAGACCGCCTTGGCTTCGCCGTTCTGGGTAATGACGAGTGATGGCCCCTTGTTGCCGAGGTCTCGAACAATCTGGGAGACGTGAGCTTTGAGGAAACTGATGGGCTTGATCTGGGAGGAGAATTTCACGGCGGCCCCTATGACCTGAATACAGCCCAAGAATAGGTCATTGCGACTCACTCAGCCAATCGGCTCGTCGATCCGGTGCTGACAGGGTCGCACCTACTGCTTCTGCGCCGCCGCCTTGATCAACGCGATGTATTCGTCGGCATCGATCGGTCGCTCCACCAGCGTGAGGCCCGCGCAGCGCTTCGCCTGCTCCAGCAGGCCGGGCTCGAGCGCTGCGGACATCAGCAGGAACGGGATCACCGCGTGCGGGCCGCCGCGCAGGCTTTCGTAAAGCTCGAAGCCGCCGCCGCCGGGCATGCGCACGTCGGCCAGCACCAGGTCCACGTGTTCGCGCTCGATCGCCTCGATCGCCTCGCCCAGGTCGCGGGCCTGCAGCACGCTGTATCCCTCGGGCTTCAGCAGCACCACGGCGAAGTGCCGGTTGCCCTTGTTGTCATCGACGACGAGGATGGTCTGGCGTGGTTCGGACATGGCGCCAATGTAGAGCAGGGCGGTGACAGCGGTCTAGCCGTGCAATTCCCGGACCACGCCTTCCTCGAGCCAGCGCCGCAGCAGCGCCGCGGCGCGCAGCGCGGCGTTCTCGTCCTCGCCGATCGCCTCGCAGACCTGCGCGAACTTCATGCCCTCGTGCACAGCGGCCAGCGCCGCCGCCTCGTCATCGGCGAGGCCGCGCGAGTACACCTCGTAGCCCATGCGCCAGGTGAACCAGGTTTCCGGCCGCGCCAGTGGCTGCGTGGCTGGCGGAATCTCGCCGCGGTCCAGCGCGTGGCGGATCTCGCCGGTGTTGTTGTGCATGGCGAGCCGCTGCTGCGCGCCGGTGGGCTCGATGCGCATCTCGCCCCAGTGTTCCGGCGGAATCGCCGCCGCGGCCTCGATGCCGGCGACGGGTTCGTCGGCGTGGTCGAACACCATCGTCATGGCCCACTCGAGCCGCGCCATCTCGCCGAGCGCGGCGCCGCGCGTCTCGAGAAACGCCGGGAAGCGCTGGCCGAACCAGCGCGCGTTGAAATGCGCGGACGGGTGCGCCGCGATGTAGTCCGCGGCCAGCGCCTCGAATGGCGCTGCGCCTGCGAGGTGCCTTACGCCCGGGAAATCCTTGCCCAGGATCTCGGTGAGGCGCAGGCGGTAGGCGTCGGCGTACACGCCGAGCCGCTGCAGCGCATCGGCGCGCGCATCGCCGACCACGCGGTCCGGCATGGCGCCGCCCTGCTGGCGCACGTAAGCCTGGAACTCGCGCTCGAGCGCCGTGAGGCTCATGCGGCCTCCGAAGCGCCATGCGCAAGGATCGGCTCGGCGATATGGCGCGCCCGCTCGAGCTCGGCCAGCAACTCGGGCAGCGGCGGAATGTGGTCGTCGCGCTCGATCATCGTCGAGACCGCGCCGAAGCGGCGCACGGCGTGCGCGTAAAGGTCCCAGACCGGGTCGATCACCGGCGCATCGTGCGTGTCGATGATCAGTTCGTCCTGGTAGCTGTGGCCGGCGAGGTGGAACTGCTGCACGCGCTCGGGCGGCACGCCGTCGAGGTAGGCGCGCGCATCGAAGCCGTGGTTCTGGCTGCTGACGTAGACGTTGTTGATGTCGAGCAGGATCAGGCAGTCGGCGCGCTCGGCGATGGCGCGCAGGAATTCCCACTCGGGCACGGCGGACTCGCGGTAGGTCACGTAGCTCGAGACGTTCTCGAGCAGGATGCGGCGGCCGAGGAACTCCTGCACCTGCGCGACGCGGCCGGCGACATGCGCGATGGCCTCCTCGGTGTAGGGCAGCGGCATGAGGTCGTGCAGGTTCACCCCACGCACGCCCGTCCAGCACAGGTGGTCGGAAATCCAGGCCGGCTGCACGCGGTCGGCCAGCGCCTTGAGCTGCTTCAGGTAATCGCGGTTGAGCGGATCGAGGCTGCCGATGGACAGCGACACGCCGTGCATGACCAGCGGAAAGCGGCTGCGAAACTGCTCGAGGAAATGCAGCGGCCGGCCGCCGGGGACCAGGTAGTTTTCGGAGAGGATCTCGAGCCAGTCGATGCGCGGGGCGCTGTCGAGGATCTGCCGGTAATGCTCGACCCGCAGGCCCAGGCCGTAGCCGAGCGCGGGGGAGGTGAGGGTGTGCTTGGCCATCTTGATCGAAAGAAGAAACCGCGCCTGGCGGGTGCGCGCCAGGCGCAGCGGAACCTTTACTTACTTCTTCGCGGCTTCCTGCGCCTTCTTGCAGGCAGCATCGTCCGCCGCCATCGTCATGCCCTGGCCCTTGCAGGCGTTGTGGCCCTTGCACTCGTTCTTCGCCGTCTTGCACGCGCCGTGGCCCTTGCAGGCCGAGGAGGCGTCGCACTTCACGGTGGCCTTGTCGGCAGCCTTGTCGGCAGCCAGCGCGCCGCTGGAAACGACGGTGGCAAACATGCTGGCAGCGGCAGCGGCCAGCGCGTAGCCGGTCAGCTTGGTGGTCTTCATACTTTCAACTCCCATGTGGAAAAAACCCGGTCCGGGATCGAACCGGGGCGGCAAGATTAGCACCGCTGTTTGGCCGTTCGAACGGGGGGACCGACGATATATACGAGCGGTCATGAAACCCGGATGCGCGGTACCGCTGTTGCACTGCACCGGCGTATGATTTTCCAATGAAAAAACCCACTTTCAGCAATCCCATCGCCCTGGCCCTCGGCGCTGCCTTCGCCTTGTCCGGCGCCGCACAGGCCTCGGTGTTCCAGCTCAATGACCTCGCCGGCGGTTACATGCTGGCCGACGCTGCCAAGCCCGGCGACAAGGGCGCTGAAGAAGCCAAGTGCGGCTCCGACTGCGCCAGGAACCTGAAGGGCCTGAGCGAAGCCGACGCCAAGGCTGCCTGCGACAAGGCCCACGCGGAAGGGCGCTGCGGCACGAAGAAGGAGAAAAAGGAAGGCAAATGCGGCGAGGCCAAGTGCGGGGGCCACAAGTAGGCGTCAGCGGCGCGGGCCTGGGCCTGCGCAAGGATTTTCTGGGCGAGTTGCAGGCGCGGGTTCCTCCCGCCGTTTCGTTCTTCGAGGTCGCGCCGGAAAACTGGATGGAACTCGGCGGCCGCATGGGCCGCGCGTTTCGCGCGCTGACCGAGCGCCACTCGTTTGTCACGCACGGCCTGTCGCTGTCGCTGGGCGGCCCGGCGCCGCTGGACATCGCCTTCGTCAAGCGCGTGAAGAAATTCCTCGACGCGCACGGCATCCGCCACTACTCCGAGCACCTGAGCTGGTGTGCCGACGACGGCCAGCTCTACGAACTGATGCCGATCCCGTTCACGGAAGAGGCGGTGGCGCATGTGGCCGCCCGCATCCGCCGCGTGCAGGACATCCTCGAGCGCGAGATCTCGATCGAGAACGTCTCGTACTACGCCGCGCTCGGCACGCAGATGGGTGAACTCCAGTTCTTGAACGAGGTCCTCGAGCGTGCCGACTGCGGGCTCCTGCTCGACATCAACAATGTCTACGTCAACAGCGTGAACCACGGTTACGACGCGGCAGGCTTCCTCGCCGGTGTGCCGGCGCAGCGCGTGCGCTGGCTGCACGTCGCCGGCCATCACGTGGAAGCGCCGGACTTGCGCGTGGACACGCACGGCGCCGACGTGAGCGAGCCGGTGTGGGCGTTGCTGCAGCAAGCCTATGCGCGCTTCGGTGCCGTGCCGACGGTGCTCGAGCGCGACTTCAACATCCCGCCGCTCGCCGAACTGGCCAGGGAGCTCAAGCACATCGCGTCAATCCAGCGGGATGCCCGCGTTCGCGGGCCTGACACGTTTCGCGGGCCTGACACGGGATGAAGGCCTTCCAGCAGTTGCAGTACCGCTTCGCGGCGCACCTGCGCGACCCGCGCAAGCCGGCCCCGCGCGGCATGGCGCCGCGGCGCATGCGGCTTTACGCAGACCTTTACTACAACAATGTCGAGGGCTTCCTGTCCTCGGCGTTCCCGGTGCTGCGCCGGATCATGGCGGATGCGCGCTGGCATGCGCTGGCGCGCGACTTCTGCAGGCGGCACCGGCCGCAAGACCCGCTGTTCCGGCGCATCGCGCGCGAATTTCTCGATTACCTCGAGCAGGAGCGCGGCCGCAAGAAAGGCGACGAGCCGTTCCTCGCGGAACTCGCGCACTACGAATGGGTCGAGCTGGCGCTGGCGGGCGACCCGCGGGAACTCGCCGACGCGCCGGCCGATCCTCGCGGCGACCTGCTGGACGGCGTGCCGGTGCTCTCGCCGCTGGCCTGGCCGCTCACGTATTCCTTTGCCGTGCACCGCATCGCGCCAGGGTTCCTGCCGGTGAGGCCGGAGCCAAAGCCCGTGCATCTCGTGGCGTGGCGTAATCGAGCCGACGAGGTGAAGTTCATGGAGGGCAACGATGTCACCGCGCGCCTGCTGCAACTGATGGCCCAGCGGCCGGCCCAAGGCCGCGCGCTGCTCGCGCGCATCGCGCGGGAACTCAAGCACCCAGAGCCCGCGCTTGTAATCGGGCAGGGCGCCGCCATATTGAAGGGCCTTGCCGCGCGCGACATCGTGCTGGGCGCCAGGATCCCGAAAATCCGCAAAGGCAACAGGAGATGACAATGGAAAAAGCCACATTCGCCGCCGGCTGTTTCTGGGGCGTGGAGTTCAAGCTCGGCAAGGTGCCGGGCGTCACCGGGACTTCGGTCGGCTACATGGGTGGCCAGGCCGAGCAGCCCACCTACGAGGCTGTCTGCACTGATGAGACCGGCCACGCCGAAGTGGCGCAGGTCGAGTTCGATCCGGCCAGGGTCGGCTTCGAGGTGCTGGTGCGCACGTTCTACGAGATCCACGATCCGACGCAGCTGAATCGCCAGGGCCCGGACCAAGGCTCGCAATACCGCACGGCGATCTTCTACCACTCGCCCGAGCAGAAGGCCGTGGCCGAGCGGGTGACCGCCGAGCTGAACCAGGGCCAGTACCAGGGCCGCATCGTCACGCAGATCGTGCCGGCCGCGAAGTACTGGCACGCCGAGGAATACCACCAGAAGTACGGCCACAAGCACCCGGGTCACCACTGCACGCTGTAAGGCTCGCGCCATGAGCGACACGTTCTCGAGCCTGTTCATCTCGCACGGCGCGCCGACGCTGCCGATTTCGGGCATTCCTGCGCGGGAATTCCTGCGCGGGCTCGGCGCCACGCTCGGCAGGCCCAAGGCGATCGTCGCGGTCTCGCCGCACTGGATGACGCGCACGCGCGAGGTGAAGTCGCCGGAGCGCTACACGACCTGGCACGACTTCGGCGGCTTTCCGGACGAGCTCTACACGCTCCGCTACGAGGCTCCGGGCAGCGCGGAGCTGCGGGCGCAGGTGCAGCAGCTGCTCGGCGATTCACACGTCGTGTCGCTGCCCTCCGAGGATCGCAAGCTCGACCACGGCGTGTGGGTGCCGCTGCTGCTCATGTATCCCGCAGCCGACATCCCGGTCGTGCAGGTCTCCGCGACCTGGGACACGCCGCGCGAGTATTTGCGCGTCGGCCGCGCGCTGGCGCCGCTGGCGCAGGACGGCGTGCTGCTGCTGGGCAGCGGCGGCTTCGTGCACAACTTGCGCGAGGTGCAGTTCGACGGCGGCGAGATCCCGGACTGGGCGCAGCGATTCCACGACTGGGCCGATGCGCGCGTGCGCGCCGGCGACTGGGATGCGCTGTGCGATTACCGCCGGCTCGCGCCGGACGCGGAGCGCGCGCACCCAACCGAGGACCACTTCTTGCCGCTGTTCTTTGCGGCTGGGGCCGCAGGCGTGGGCGCCGCGGCCTCCGCGCTGCACAACAGTTTTTCCCACGGCAGCCTCAGCATGGCGGCCTATGGATTCGGCCAGCCCGGGAGTAAGCTGACCCCTCGGGATTGAGGTTGCCACATGAGAAGGATCGGCGGAATCCTCGCGCTGTACGTCAGCGCCGTTGTCACGGCGTGCGGGGGACATGACGACCCGGCGGCTGCCGTGCTCCCGACCTCGGTGGCGACCCCCAAGTCCGCGCTGGCGCAATCCGGTTTCCGCGACTGCGACGAATTCCGCGCCTACTACGCCCGCGCGTTGAGCCGCGAGTACCTCGAAGGGTCCTGGTTCGGCGTGCCGTGCTGGGGCTGCGAGGTGGGGATTGCGGGCCCGGGCGCCCCGAGCGGCGCGCAAGCCGGGTTCCAGGATTCGGCCCTGGGTGCCCCGCCGGAGGCAATCCAGGTGTCGGGCACGAATACCCAGGAAGCAGGCGTCGACGAGTCCGACGTGATCGACGCGGATCCCGGCACCGGCCGCTTCTACGTCTTGCGCGGCTACTCGGGTGACGAACTGCTTGCCGTCAAGGCGGTGCCGGCGGAGGAAATGGCCGTCAACGGGCGCGTGACGACGGGCGACCACTACGCCAGCGGCCTGTATCTCGACCCCGAATCGCATCGCCTGGTCGTGGTGAGCAGCCTCTTCGGCTGGATGTACTGGAACGGCGCCGCCGGGCAATTCTCGCCCGGTTCGACGCAGCTGCTGTTCTACGATGTCAGCGACCCGGACCAGCCGCGCCTCACCGATCGCTACGAGATCAGCGGCTACCTGCTGGGCTCGCGGCGGGTCGGCAAGCGGATCCACCTGATCACCTCCTCGACGCTGGGGCTGCCCGCGGCGCTGGCGCAGGACGCCTCGTTCTTCGAGCTGGTGTATCGGGACTACTACGCCGCGCGCCAGCGCGGCGACGAACCCGAGACCCGGCGGCTGGCGGCGCAGATCCGCGAGCGCGTGGGCGAGGCCGTGCGCGAAGCCGATCTGGGCGAATTGCTTCCGTCATGGCGCCAGGGCCTTGACTCGGTGACGGCGCCGGTGCCGCTGGCCTGCGCGGACGTGCTGCATCCGCAGGTTGACGAGCGCCTCGGGCTGGTCACGATTTCCAGCCTCGATACCGACGCCTCCGGACTGGCGCAGGTGGCTGCGCTCAACAATGCGTGGCAGATCTACGCCAGCCCCGGGTTCCTGTACATGAGCCAGTGGAGCGGCGGCTGGTGGTTCGATCCCGGCCAGACCCAGCAAACGGCGATTTACCGGTTCCGCCTCGACGATACCGGTCCGGCCCGTCCCGCGGGCCACGGCCTGGTCGACGGCTGGCTGCCGGGCAGCTACGGCCTGTCGGAGTATGCGGGCGCGCTGCGCGCGGTGACCACGGAGTCGCATTACGTCCGCGACCAGGGCTGGCAGCGCACCAACCACCTGTTCGTGCTCGACGCCTCCGATCACGGCGCGCTCGACCCGGTCGGGCAGGTGCGGGACTTCATGCGTGACGAAAGCGTTTTTGCGTCGCGCTTCATCGGCGATCGCGGCTACGTGGTGACATTTCGCGTGGTGGATCCGCTGCTCACCTTCGACCTGAGCGATCCCGCGGCGCCGCGACTGGCCGGCGTGCTCGAGGTGCCGGGCGTGTCCACCTACTTGCACCCGTTCGGCGATCACCAGTTGCTGGCGATCGGCCGCGGCACTTCGCCCCAGGGGTTTTGGAGCGGCCCGGTGCAACTGCAGCTGTTTGACGTCGCGGACCTGGCCGCGCCCGCGCTGCTGGGCAAGACGCTGATCGGCAATGAGGGCGAGTGGGCCTGGAGCGTGGCGCAATACGATCCGCACGCCTTCACCCAGTTTGGCGACATCGTCTCGGTGCCGGCCGAAATCAGCGCCGCCGACGCGGCGGGCGCGTTCAGCGGCTTCATCGCCTACCGGGTCGCCGCATCCGGCAGCTTCACCGAGCTCGGGCGCATTGACCACAAGCAGCCCGACGACGGCACGGGTGCGGGTTGCCCGCCGACGACAGACGGCAGCAGCCCGCCCTGCGAAACCTTCGCGCCAGTGCGGTTCAACGCGCCCCTGCGCTCCGTCGTGGTGAACGAAAGCTCCGGGCGCACGGTCCTGTACACCTTGTCGAATGCGTTCCTCAAGGCGCACGCGCTGGGCGAAACGGCGCAGGAGATCGGGACGCTGCCGCTGGAGGCTCCCCCGTAGCGCTTCGCAGGCGTGAAGGCGCGCTAGAATCCGCGCCCCAATCGGGCGTCCTCCATGTCGTCTTACATCGCCGCGCAGGCCCAGCGCCGCCGCACCTTCGCGATCATCTCGCACCCGGACGCCGGCAAGACCACGCTGACGGAAAAGCTGCTGCTGTTCGGCGGCGCGATCCAGCTGGCCGGAACGGTGAAGGGCCGCAAGGCCAGCCGCCACGCCACCAGCGACTGGATGACGCTGGAGCAGCAGCGCGGCATCTCGATCACGGTGTCGGTCATGCAGTTCCCCTACCAGGGCTGCATCGTGAACCTGCTCGACACGCCGGGCCACGAAGATTTCTCGGAGGACACGTACCGGACGCTGACCGCGGTGGATTCCGCGCTGATGGTCATCGACGCCGCCAAGGGCGTGGAGCCGCGCACAATCAAGCTGATGGAGGTGTGCCGCATGCGCGACACGCCGATCGTCACCTTCATCAACAAGCTCGATCGCGAGGGACGGCCGCCGCTGGAGCTGCTCGACGAGATCGAGCGGATCCTCGAGATCCGCTGCACGCCGATCACCTGGCCGCTGGGCATGGGCCGCGACTTCAAGGGCGTGTACCACCTGCTCGAAGACCGCTTCTACCTGTATTCCGGCGAGAAGCTGCGCGTGTCCGACATCGAGACGGTGAACGGGCTGCTGACGCCGGGCCTGGCCGAGCGCTTCGGCTACACCTACCAGCAGCTGCGCGACGAGATCGAGCTGGTGCAGGCGGCCGGGCACGGCTTCGAGCTGGAGGCGTATCGTGCCGGCAAGCTCTCGCCGGTGTTCTTCGGTTCGGCCGTCAACAATTTCGGCGTGCGCGAGCTCTTGAACGGATTCGTGGAGTGGTCGCCGCCGCCCTCGGCGCGCGCGTCCGACACGCGCCGGGTCGAGCCCGACGAGGAAAAGTTCAGCGGCTTCTGCTTCAAGATCCAGGCGAACATGGACCCGAAGCACCGCGACCGGGTGGCCTTCGTGCGCATCTGCTCGGGCAGCTATCGCAAGGGCATGGTGCTGCACTCGGTGCGCGCCGGCGGCCCGGTGCGCGTCTCGCAGGCGCTGACTTTCATGGCGCAGGACCGCGAGGCGGTGGAGCAGGCGTTCCCGGGCGACATCATCGGCCTGCACAACTACGGCACGATCGCCATCGGTGACACCTTCAGCGAAGGCGAATCGCTGCGCTACAGCGGCATCCCGAATTTCGCGCCGGACCTGTTCCGCCGCGTGGTGCTGCGCGACCCGATGAAGGCCAAGCAGCTCGGCAAGGGCCTGGACCAGTTGTGCGAGGAAGGCGCCACGCAGGTGTACCGGCCGCTGGTCAGCAACGACATCATCCTGGGCGCCGTCGGCCCGCTGCAGTTCGAAGTCACGCAATTCCGCCTGAAGGACGAGTACAGCGTCGAAGCCTCGCTCGAGCCGGTGGCCGTGCACTGCGCGCGCTGGGTCGCCGCGGACGACGCAAAGAAGTTCAAGGACTTCCAGGACAAGAACGACGCGCGCCTGGCGCGAGACCATTTCGGCGACCTGGTCTACCTGGCTTCCAGCGCCGTGAACCTGCAGATGGCGCAGGAACGCCACCCCGACATCCGCTTCCTGAATACCCGCGAGCACAGCGCGGGATCCAGCCGCTGAAACCCCGATCAAGCCTGATGTGCGCCAGTTCACAGGCTGGCGCGGGCGCCTGACATATAAATCAGGCATGAACTTCGGCTTGCGTCCCCTCCTGGTCGTGCTGGCGCTCGGCCTTGCCGCGCCCGCCATGGCCGCGCGCGACATGCTGCTGGTGCTGGACAACTCCGGCAGCATGCGGCGCAACGACCCGCAGCGGCTCGCGCCGCCGGCCGTGACCGCCTTCATCAAGGCGCAGCCTCCCGACACGCGCGTCGGCGTCATCGTGTTCGACACGGATGCGCGCCTGGTCCTGCCCTTGACCCTGGCGGTGGACGCCGCGGGCGCGGCCGACACCACGATCCGACAGCACTTCACCTACAACGGCCGCCTCACGCGCACGGCGCAGGCCGTCGAGCGCGCGCTGTACGAACTGCGCAGCGAAGGCCGGCCCGGGGCCTCGCGCGCCATCGTGCTGATGACCGATGGCCTGGTCGATGCGGGCGATGCGCAGAAAAGTGCCGAGATGGTGCGCTGGCTGCGCCAGGACCTTGCGGCACAGGCCAAGGCCGACGGCGTGCGCATCTTCGGCATCGCCTTCACCGAGCAGGCCGACTACGAATTGCTGCAGGCGCTGGCCTCGACAACCGGTGCCGAGTACTACCGCGTGCTGGATCCCGACAGCATCGGCAAGGCGCTGCAGCGCCTCGACAGCGTGATGCTGCGCGAGCCGGCGAAGGCGGCGGCACCCGCGCCGGCCACAACGCCCGCCGTGCCGGGGGCTTCCTCCGAGGTTCAAGTTGTCAAGCCGACGCCGGCCAAGCCGCGGCCGCTGAACTGGGTGGCCTGGGCGTTGGGGCTGGTGGGCCTGCTGCTGCCGGTCATCGGCTGGCTCGCCTGGCAGCGCTATCGTCCGCGGCCCGAGGCGCGCGACGACACCTCCGAATTCAAGATCCGCCGCGATAGCGGCCCGGTGGGCGTGCTGTTCGACACCCTCGAGCGCCACGAACTCGGCGCGCGGCCCGTGGTCATCGGCCGGGCCAGCGGCAACGATCCGGAGCGCTACTACATCGTGGTGCCCGAAAAGACCGTCGGCCGCTGGCACGCGACGATCGAGCGTCGCGGCCAGACCTTCTGGGTGCGCGACGAGGGCAGCGTCAACGGCACGTTCCTGAACGGCGAGCGCGTCGTCGGCGAACGGCCGCTCAAGCACCGCGATACGCTGCGCGTCCACTCCCACGCCTTCGAATTCGAGATTCCCGAGCTCGCCGACGCCGACCGCACGGTCATGCAGCCGAACCCCCGGCTGCCGCTGAACTA
>JAYUGN010000244.1:0-11427 GCA_043767605.1 Gammaproteobacteria bacterium | reverse complement strand
GTGGCTGGGCGCTTTCGACCAGCAGCGCGGCCGCGGCGCTGAACAGCTGGCTCGATTGCCTCGAGACCGACTTCCAGTTCCGGCCACTGCTCGACCTGTTGAAATCCAGCTTCATGGCGGCGCCGGCCGAGGCGCTCACGCACCTGGAGCGCGACCTCGTGTATCGCGACGGCATCGAGGGCGGCCTGGCCACCCTGTCGGCCGCCTCGAAGCAGGACGCGCTGAAGGAACTGCTGCGCCGCGTCCACAGCGCGGCGTTCGCGCTTCCCGAGGAGCCGGCGCGCTGGGACGGCCGGCGCTGGACCGATGCCCTGCTCGGCGGCCTGCGCCGCCTCGGGCTGCTGGACGCGCTGCGCGCGGACGATGCCGGCGAACGCCTCGCGCAATTGCTCGAGCGCATCGATGCGACCTGCAAGCGCCTGAACCTGCCGATGAGCTGGCCGGAATTCCGCGAACTGCTGGACCGCGCGATTGAGCGCGAGACCTTCGCGCCCTCCGCGCGCGGGCCGGTGCGCCTGCTCACGCTGGAACAGGCGCAGGGCCTTTCCTGCGAAGTGCTGGTGCTGGCGGGCGCCACGCGCGACAAGCTGCCGGGCAGCCCGGCGGCACGGCCGTTCTTCAACGAGTCGGTGCGGCTCGAGCTTGGCCTGCCCGGGTGGCAGTCACGCCGCGCACTTGCGCTCGCTCGCCTGCGCCGCGTGCTCGAAGCAGCACCGCAGGTGCTCGTCACGTTCGCGGCCGAAAACGAGGAAGAACCCGCGCAGGCCAGCCCGTGGATCGAGGCGATCGAATTTGCCGCCGGCGCAAGCCTGCGCGAGACCTCATTGCCGGCGCGCGCCGGCAGCGCCGAGGTCGAAGTGGCGCAGGCCGCGCCCGAGCCGGCGGTGCCGCGGTCGGCGCCGGCGCCTGCCGTCACGGCCACGATGCTGCCCGAAATGCTCAGCGCGAGCGCCCACCAGGCCCTGATCGACTGCCCGTACCGCTTCTACGCGCGCAGCCTGCTGCGCCTTCGCGCCGAGAGCGCCCCGGACGAAGATCCCGACCGCTCCGACTACGGCCAGCACGTGCACCTGATCCTGCAGGCCTTCACGGAGGCCGTGCCGAAGCATCCGGAACTGCCGCCGCCCTTCGCGGCCGCGGTCACGCCCGCCAATCGCGCTGCGGCGCAGACGCGGCTCGAAGAGATTGCCGCGGCCGTGTTCGCTCCCGAACTGCGCACGCGCGCGCTCGCGCTGAGATGGCAGGCCGAGTTCCGCGCCGCGATCCCCAAGCTGCTGGACTGGTTCGTGAAGCGCCCGAAGCTCGCCTCGGTGCGCAGCGAAGTGGACCTGCAGCAGCCGTTCGAGGGCCTGACGCTCGGCGGCCGCGCCGACCGGCTCGAGATCCTCGCCGGCGGCGAGCGCACGATCGTGGACTACAAGACCGGCAAGCTGCCGAAGAAAGATGACCTCGCCGCCGGCGAGCAGGTGCAGTTGCTGCACTACGCCCTGCTCGATCCGCAGGTCAGCTCGGTGGAATACCTGCCCGTGCGCGAGGACACCCAGCCGCTCGCCCTCTCGGAAGAGTTGCCGGAGTTGCGCGAGGCCACGCGCGCGCGGCTCGCCGCGGCGCTGGCGAGCATCCGCGGCGGTAGCACGCTGATCGCGCACGGTGACGAGGCCACCTGCGAGTACTGCGATTTCAGCGGCGTCTGCCGGCGCGAGGATTGGCATGGCTGACGAACCGGACTGCCTGGCACCCGCCCTGGCGCCGGCGTCGTCGGCCAGCGTTGCCGCCTCGGCCGGCAGCGGCAAGACTTGGCTGCTCGTCTCGCGCATCGTGCGCCTGCTGCTCGCGGGCGCCGAGCCCGGCAAGATCCTGGCGCTCACCTTCACGCGCAAGGCCGCGGCCGAAATGCGCCTGCGCCTGTCCGAACGGCTGCGCACGCTGGCGTCGGCGAGCGACACCGGGTTGCGCGAGGAACTGGGCCAGCTGGGCCTCGCGGCCGATGCCGGCACGGCCGGGCGCGCGCGGCGCCTGTATCACGAGCAATTGTTCACGGCGTTTCCCGTGCGCGCGATGACGCTGCACGCCTTCTGCCAGGAACTGCTCGGCCGCTTCGCGCTGGAAGCCGGCCTGCGTCCCGGCTTCGGGCTGGTCGAGGACGAGATAAGCCGGTGGGACAAGGCCTGGCGACGCACGCAGCTTTGCTTGCTGCGCGAACCCGATTCCGCCGCCGGCCGCGCGCTCGGCACGCTGGTCGCGCTCGGCGATGGCGGCCAGGCGCTGGAGCAGCGCGTGCACAATTTTCTCGCGCGCCGCGGCGACTGGTGGGCCTACGTTGACGGCCAGGCCGACCCCGTCGCCTTTGCCACCGCACAGTTGCGCGCCCAGCTCGGCCTCGACACCGGCGGGCCCGCGCCCGCGACCGTGGACAACCCGGCCTTCAACGGCCGGCTGGCCCTGTTCGTGCACTGGTTCCAGGAGCACGGCGACATTTCCTACGTGAAGGCCGAAGCCCTGCTGGCTGCGGTGGACCTGCGCGGCGAATCCAGGCTCGAGTCGCTGGCGGACGCGCTGCTCAAGGACGATGGCACGCCCTACAAGTTCGAGCCGGCGAAGAAGAAATTCACCGAGCCCATGCGCCATACGCTGCAGGAGCTCTACCGCGAGCTGGCGACGGTGCTGGTGGCCGCGCGCGAGCGCTGGCTGGCCGAGCAGACGCTGGCCCGCAGCGAGGCGACCTTCCAGGTCGGCGTCGCGGCGCTCACGGCGCTGACTTCCGAATTCGCGCGCGAGCACGCGCTGGGCTTCACCGAGATGGAGTGGCACGCCTGCAAGCTGCTGCGCAGCGACGGCGCGGCCGAGTGGGTGCGCTACAAGCTGGACCGGCGCATCGACCACCTGCTGGTGGACGAATTCCAGGACACCAGCCCGACGCAGTGGCGCATGCTGCTGCCGCTGCTGGAGGAGATGGCCGCGGGCAATGACGAGCGCTTGCGCAGCGCCTTCATCGTCGGCGACGCCAAGCAGAGTATCTATGGCTTTCGCCGCGCCGACCCGCGCCTGCTGGCCCGCGCGGCGGACTGGCTCGGCGAGAACCTGGCCGCGGTGCAGGTGCCGCTGAACGACTCGCGCCGCTCGGCGCCGGCCGTGATCGACTTCGTCAACGCCGTGTTTGCGGAAGGCGAGCTGCGGGAGGCGCTGGCCTTCGAGACGCACGGTACGCATCGTGGCAAGGACTGGGGCCGCGTGGAAATCGCGCCGATGAGCGGCCGCGAAAAACCCGGGGACCTCGAGCGCCCGGCCTTCCGCGATCCGCTCGCCCAGAAGCGGCTGACGCGCGAGGACCAGCGCGTGCAGAAGGAAGCCGAACTGGTGTCGGCGCGCATCCAGGCCCTGGTGGCCTCGCGCGTGGCGATCCGCGGCGAAGTCGGCGCGCCGCGCGCCATCGACTACGGCGACATCCTGGTGCTGGCGCGCGCCCGCACCCACCTGCACCGGCTCGAGCGCGAATTCGCAGCCCGCGGCATTCCTTTTGTGGGTGCCGCGCGCGGCACCCTGTTGCTCACCTCCGAGTCGCGCGATCTCACCGCGTTGCTGCGCCTGCTCGACGCCCCGCACCGGGACCTCGAGCTCGCGCAGGTGCTGCGATCGCCGCTGTTCAGCCTGGGTGATGACACCCTCTCGCTGATCGCACAGGACGTGAAGGTCCACGGTGGCCACTGGTGGCTGGCACTCGCGCGCCTCGCCCCCACGCAGGCGGACCTGCAGCGGCCGCTGCAATTGCTGGAGGGCTGGCGACCGCTGGCCGCCAGCCTGCCGGCGCACGACTTGCTGGATCGCGTGCTGCGCGAATCCGACGCGGCCGCGCGTTACGAGGCCGCGTTGCCGAGAGTTTCCGGCGCGCGCGCGCGCGCCAACCTCGGCGCCTTCCTGCAACTGGCGCTCGAGGCCGACAGCGGCCGCTATCCGACGCTGCGCCGCTTCCTGCGCTATCTGGAGGATCTCGGCCGCTTCTGGGCCGAGGCGCCGGACGAGCCCCCGCCGGCCGCCATCGGCTCGCAGGTGCGTGTGCTGACAATCCACGCCGCCAAGGGACTCGAGGCGCCCGCCGTGTTCGTCGTCAACGCCGGACGCCTGGCGCAGCCGCGCACGCCCCCCGTGCTGGTGAACTGGCCCGCCGGGTCCGAGCGCCCGCGCCACGTGCTGGCCTGCGCCCCGGCCGCGCGGCGTGATGCACTGACGCGCCGCCTCGCCGAAGAAGAAAAGTCGCGCGAGGCCCGCGAGGAATACAACCTGCTGTACGTCGCGGTCACGCGCGCGCGCCAGTTCCTGCACATCAGCGGCTTTGCCCCCGACAACAAGGGCAAGCGCCTGTCCTGGCACGACCATGCGCTGCGCGCGATGGACACGCTGGCCCCCGCAGCACCGCTTCCCGGCACCGCCAGCGGCAGCCTCTCCTGCGCCACCGGCAAGCCGACGGCGGCACTGCCGACGCGGATGGCGCCTCGTGCAGCCACACCGGATCCCAGGTTGCGCGCAACGATTGCCCTGCCCGGCTATGCCGTGCTGGCGCCCAGCGAACGCACCGTGCGCGACGATTTCGAGGACAGCCGCGCCGCGCGGCGCGGCTCGGCCATCCATTTCCTGCTGCAGCAGCTCTGCGAGGGCCGCGAGGATGCGCTGCCGGCTCGGCTGCGCGCCCAGCTCGACGCGGAGATTCCAGACGAGGATTGCGCACAGTGGCTGGAGCAGACGCGCGCCGTGCTTGCGGAGGGCTCGCTGGCGCGCTTCTTCGACGCAAGAATGTTCAAGGCCGCCTGGAACGAAGTGCCGGTCAGCGTGGATTCGGGCAAGGCCCTGATCGACCGGCTGGTGGACGACGGCGAGCGGTTGTGGGTGCTGGACTACAAGACCCACACGCGGCCGGTGGCCGGGACGCTGAAGGATCGCTACCGCGAGCAGCTCGCGGCCTACGCCGCGGCGGTGCAGCAGATCTGGCCGGGACGGCCCGTCAGCGCGGGCTTGGTGCTGACCGCCACGCGGACGTTCGTGGCGGTCATATGAATCTCTCCGACATCGCGCCCGCCGACTGGGACGCGCTGTTTCCGTCGCCCTACCCGTTCACGCGCCACGCCTTCCTCGCCGCCCTCGAGCGCCACGGCTGCGTCGGGGGCGACACCGGCTGGGAGCCCTGCCACGTCGTGTTGAACGACGCCACCGGCAAGCCGCGCGCCGCGATGCCGCTCTATCTCAAGCGGCATTCCTACGGCGAGTTCGTCTTCGACTTCGGCTGGGCGCAGGCCGCGCACCAGGCCCGCCTGCGCTACTACCCCAAGCTGCTCTGCGCGGCGCCCTTCACGCCGGTCACCGGCCCGCGCCTCGGTGCGAGCAGCGAGGCCGACCGCGCCGAGCTGCTGGCCGCCGCGCAGGAACGCCGGGCCGGCTCGGGCGCAAGCTCGATCCACGCTCTGTTCCTCGACGACCCCGATGCCGCGGCCTGTGAAGCCGCCGGCTGGCTGCCGCGCAACGACGTGCAGTTCCAGTGGCAGCGCCGCGACGCCGCAAGCTTCGACGACTTCCTCGCCCAGCTCTCGGCAGAGAAGCGCAAGAAAATAAGGCGCGAGCGCCGGCGCGTCGCGGAAGCGGGCCTGCGCTTTGAGTGGAAGCGCGGCGACGAACTGACCGAGGCACAGTGGGCGCGCGTCTATGCGCTGTACGCCAGCACCTACGACGAGCGCGGCCAGGCGCCCTACCTCACGCACGAATTCTTCCTCGACTACGGCCGCGCGACCGGCACGCCCGTGCGCCTCGTGCTCGGCTACGACGATGGCAGCGAACCCATCGCGGTGGCGATCCTGCTGGCCGCCGGCGACACGCTGTACGGCCGCCATTGGGGCTGCACCGGGAAATATTCCGGGCTGCATTTCGAGACTTGTTACTATCAGGGCATCGAGCTGTGCTTCGCCGAAGGCCTCTCCCGGTTCGACGCAGGCGCGCAAGGCACGCACAAGCTGGCGCGCGGCTTCGAGCCGGTGCTGACTCGCTCCGCGCACCAGCTCGCGGACGGGCGCCTCGCCGCGGCGGTGGCGGAATTCCTCGAACGCGAGCGCGCGCACGTGGCGCGGATGCGCGAGGAACTCGCGACGCACAGCCCCTACCGGAGCGAACCGGCGACCGCGAGCGATGGATAACCCGATCAGGCTGCACTGGCTGGACCCGCGCAACCCGCGCCAGCCCTTTCCGTCGCCCTCGCTCGCGATGCGGGATCCCAACGGCCTGCTCGCCATCGGCGGCGACCTCTCGGCCACCCGCCTTTTGGCCGCGTACACCCAGGGCATTTTCCCCTGGTACAACCCGGACGAACCGATCCTGTGGTGGTGCCCCGATCCGCGCGCGGTGCTCTACCCGCGCGATCTGCATGTCTCGCGCAGCCTTTCGCGGCGAATCCGCCGCGGCGGCTTCGCGGTGAGCGTCGACCGCGCCTTCGGCGCCGTACTCGAGGCCTGCAGCGGCCCGCGCGGCCGCCGCACCGAGGGCGACGCCACGCTGGCCAACCGCACCTGGCTCGGTGGCGAGATGAAGGCGGCCTACCAGGACCTGCACGAGCGCGGCCATGCGCACTCGGTCGAGGTCTGGCAGGACGGCGAACTGCGCGGCGGCATCTATGGCATGTGCCTCGGCCGCACCTTCTTCGGCGAGTCCATGTTCAGCCGCATGGATGACGGTTCGAAGATCGCGATGTACTTCCTGTGCCGGCAGCTCGCGGCCTGGGAATTCGACCTGCTCGACTGCCAGGTCGCCTCGGGCCACCTCGCCAGCCTCGGCGCGGTGGAACTGCCGCGCGAGCCGTTCCTCGCGCGCCTGCGCGAATCGGTGGCGGCGCCGGGGCACCCGGGCCGCTGGCGCTTCGAGATCGACGCGCCGGCGCCCGCCGCGCACCTGCCCGTGCCGGCGTACGCGCCATGACCGGTCCACGCCCACGCTTGCTGCTCGGAACCGAGCACCCGTGCAGCTACCTCGATGGCCGCATGGCGCGCAGCGTGTTCGTGGATCCGCAGCTCGCGCTCGACCCCGCGCGCTATGGCGCGCTGCTGGACCTGGGATTCCGTCGCAGCGGCAGCTACGTCTACCGCCCGGCCTGCGGCGCCTGCCGGCAGTGCCACCCCGTGCGCCTGCCGGTCGGGGAATTCGCGGCCAGCCGCGGCCAGCGCCGCTGCCAGCGCCACAACGCCGACCTGACCGTGCGCATCGAGACCGCGCTGACGGCCGAGCACTACAAGCTGTACCGGCGTTACCTGCACGCGCGCCACCCCGGCGGCGGCATGGACCCGGAGGACCCGGAAGCCTTCCACGCCTTCTTGTCCAGCCAGTGGGGCCACACCGAGGTCCTGTCGGCACGGGACCGCAGTGGCCGCCTGCTGGCGGGCGGCGTGATCGACCGCGTGCCGCAGGGGCTGTCGGCGGTCTACAGCTATTTTGACCCGGACGAAGGCGCCCGCAGCCTCGGCACTTTCATGGTGCTGAACGAGATCCAGCACACCCTGGCCCTGCGTCTGCCCTTCCTGTACCTGGGCTACTGGGTGCCCGGCTCGCCGAAAATGGACTACAAGCGGCAGTTCCAGCCGCTCGAGACCCTGGGCACGGAGGGTTGGCAGCGCTCCTGAGGACCGTATAATGCGCGCCCTCCAGTCCTACAAAGAAGTGCGAGCGGATGCCCAAAGAAGATCACATCGAGATGAACGGCGTGGTGGCGGAAACGCTGCCCAACACGACGTTCCGCGTGAAACTCGACAACGGCCACATGGTCACCGCCCACATCTCGGGACGCATGCGCAAGAACTACATCCGTATCCTCACGGGTGACAAGGTCACGGTGCAGCTCACGCCCTACGACCTGACCAAGGGACGCATCACCTTCCGCGACAAATAAAAGAAAAGGGGTCGCAGTCCTTTTCCCTACGGCACAAGTCCCGCAAAAAGAAAGCCCCGCGATACGGGGCTTTCTTTTTGCTTGGCCTTAGAGATAAGGAAAAGGACTGCGACCCCTTTTCTTTTCAGTAGCGGCCGCCACCGCCGCCGCGATCTGCGCCGCCGCCGCCACCTCCGCGACCGTAGCCACCGCCGGGGCCACCACCGCCACCGCCGCGGCCATAACCACCACCGCCGCCGCCGCCGCCCGCTTCCTTGGGCCGGGCTTCGTTGACCGTCAGCTTGCGGCCGTCGATCGCCTTGCCATTCATCGCCGCGATCGCCGCCTGGGCTTCGGAATCCGAGCTCATCTCGACGAAGCCGAAGCCCTTGCTGCGCCCGGTGTCTCGATCGGTGATGACCTTGGCCGACTTGATCGCGCCATGCGGCGCGAACAGGTCTTGCAGCGCGCCGTCATTGACGCTGTACGACAGATTGCCTACGTAGAGTTTGTTGCCCACGACTTTGGATCTCCCCTAAAACGCTTTCGCCTACACCGGCTCCGAGACTTCCACCTTCTCGCGGGCCTCCAGTTCAAGGTGCAGTTTGCCGTCCTTGACGGCAACATGCACCACCCCACCGTTGGCCAGCTTGCCGAACAAGAGTTCCTCGGCCAGCGGGCGCTTGATGTTCTCCTGGATCACGCGGGCCATCGGCCGCGCACCCATCTTCACGTCGTAACCGTGGTCGCCCAGCCAGGTCCGGGCATCGTCGTCCACGTGCATCTGCACATGCTTGGCGGCCAGTTGGGCCTCGAGTTCCACCAGGAACTTGTCCACCACGCGGGTAATGGAGGTCTTGGCCAGCGGCGCGAACGGCACGATGGCGTCGAGGCGGTTGCGGAACTCGGGGGAGAACATCGTCCGCACGACTTCCAGCATGTCGGTGGAGTGGTCCTGGTCGGAGAACCCCATCGTGCGCCGCGCCGATTCCTGCGCGCCGGCATTGGTGGTCATGACCAGGATGATGTTGCGGAAATCCACGTGGCGGCCGTTGTTGTCGGTCAGCGTGCCGTGGTCCATGACCTGCAGCAACAGGTTGAACACGTCCGGGTGCGCCTTCTCGACTTCGTCCAGCAGCACCACCGCGTGCGGATGCTTGAGCACCTGGTCGGTCAGCAGGCCGCCCTGGTCGAAACCCACGTAACCCGGCGGCGCGCCGATCAGGCGGCTGACCGTGTGGCGCTCCATGTACTCGGACATGTCGAAGCGGATCAGCTCGATGCCCAGCAGGCTCGCGAGCTGGCGCGTGACTTCGGTCTTGCCCACGCCGGTCGGGCCGGCCAGCAGGAAGTTGCCGATCGGCTTGTCGGGATTGCCCAGGCCCGAGCGCGCCATCTTGATGCTCGCGGCGAGCATGTCGATCGCGGCGTCCTGGCCGAAGATCACCAGCTTCAGGTCGCGATCGAGCGCGGCCAGCTTCTCGCGGTCGTTCGACGAGACGCTCTTGGGCGGGATGCGCGCGATGTGCGCCACCGTCACCTCGATGTCCTTGACCTTCACCGTGCGCCGCTTTTGCGCCTCGGGCAGCAGGCGCAGGCGCGCGGCGGCCTCGTCGATCACGTCGATGGCCTTGTCCGGCAGGTGGCGGTCAGTGATGTGGCGGCTCGACAGGCGCACCGCCATCTCGAGCGCGGCGCGCGTGTAGCGGACCTGGTGGTGCTTCTCGAAGCGCTCGCGCAGGCCCTTGAGGATCTTGATCGTCTCTTCCTCGGAGGGCTCGGGCACGTCGATCTTCTGGAAGCGCCGCGCCAGCGCGCGGTCCTTCTCGAACACGCCGCGGAACTCGGTGTAGGTCGTCGAGCCGATGCAGCGCAGGTCACCCGAGGCCAGCATGGGTTTGAGCAGGTTCGAGGCATCCATCACGCCGCCGCTGGCAGCGCCGGCGCCGATGATGGTGTGGATCTCGTCGATGAACAGGATCGCGCCCTTGATGTTGGTGAGCTCGGTGAGCACGCCCTTCAAGCGCTTCTCGAAATCGCCGCGGTACTTGGTGCCGGCGATCAGCGCGCCCAGGTCGAGGCTGAACACCACGCCGTTCCCGAGCAGGTCGGGCACGCGCTTCTCTTCGATCAGCCAGGCCAGGCCCTCGGCGATCGCGGTCTTGCCCACGCCAGCTTCGCCGACCAGCAGCGGGTTGTTCTTGCGGCGGCGGCAGAGCGTCTGCATCAGCCGCTCCATCTCGTGCTCGCGGCCGATCAGCGGATCGATCAGGCCCTTCCTGGCGCGCTCGTTGAGGTTCACCGCGAACTGCTCCAGCGCGGTCTTGCCCGGCGCCTTCTCGGTGCCGCCCTCGCGGTCGTCCTGCTCGGGCGCCGCCTCGGGCGCGGCCGGCGTGTTCTTGGCGATGCCGTGCGAAATGTAGTTGACGATGTCCAGGCGCGTGACGCCCTGCTCGTTGAGCAGGAACACGGCATGGGTGTCTTTCTCGCTGAACAGCGCGACCAGCACGTTCAGCGTGCTGACCTGCTTCTTGCCGGCCGACTGCACATGGTAGATGGCCCGCTGCAGCACGCGCTGGAAGGACAGCGTGGGCTGCACTTCGCGCCCTTCTTCCTTCAGCGACTGCACGTTCTTGGTGATGTAGTCCTTCAGGCCTGCCTCGAGCGATTCGAGGTCGGCGCCGGTGGCATTGAGCACTTCGGCGACGTTGGTGTCGGACAGCAGGGCGAGCAGGAGATGCTCGACGGTCAGCAGATCGTGGCCATCGGTGCGCGCCGCGAGGAAGGCGGCGTCGAGTGACTTTTGCAGCTCTTCGGACAGGATGCTCATAACCCTATGACCCCAGCGTAGCGCATTTGGGCCGCGCTCACGCTTTTTCCATGACGGTCAGCAAGGGGTGCTGGTGCTTGCGCGCATGGGCATTGACCTGCGCGACCTTGGTCTCGGCAATCTCGGCCGGATACAGCCCGGCGATGCCCCGCCCCTTCGTGTGCACCTGCAGCATGATCTGCACCGCCTGCTCGTGTGCGTGGTAGAAAAAACTCTGCAAGACGTGTACCACGAACTCCATCGGCGTGAAGTCGTCGTTGATCATGACCACCTTGAACAGGGGCGGTTGCTTCAGGCGCGGTTTCGCCTCGTCTGCAACGACGTCAAGTGCGCCCTGACGTTCCAGCTCGCTCATGGATCAATCATAGGACCACGGGCCCGCGAAAAGCTATCCGGCATACGTCATAAATGGGGCCGCCGGCCGCAGGCGCAAGAGCACCGCCAGGGCTACGGCGGCGAGGCTCAGGACGCCGAAGAACAGCAGCATCGAGAAGTAGCCGCCCGGGTTCTGTGCGCTGGCGCCGTTGTGGTCGTTGATCCAGCCGGCGGCGAGGTTGGCGGCGGTCAGGCCGATGTTCTGGAGCATGGTCATGAGGCCGTAGGCCGTGCCGAGCTGGCCGCGCTCCACGTAGTTCGCCACGGCCGGCCACAGCACCGCGGGCACCAGCGAGAACGACAGCCCCAGGCAGACGGTCGAAACCCA
>JAYUGN010000243.1:0-4154 GCA_043767605.1 Gammaproteobacteria bacterium | reverse complement strand
GCTGGATTTCATCCGGCCGGAACGGCAGGCGCTTCCAGTTCTTCATCGAGTATTCGCGCGTGTAGTTGTTGAAGTTCGGGCTGGCCGGATCGGTGGACTGGCTGTAAGTCACGAACCCATCGGCGATCGGCTTGTAACCCTCGCCCTCGCGTTCCCAGGTCACGACCTGGATATAGCTGTTGCCGAAGTCCACCGCATAGCCGTTCTCGTTGATGCTGCCGGCGTTGGCGATCGTGAACGCGCCTTCCATGTCGCCCTCACCGCCAAAGATCTCGATGGAAGGATCGAAGAAGGCGTACTGCATCGAGCCCAGCCGCGCATCCAGTGCAAAGCCCGCATTGCCGATCGCCGTGACCGCATCGCCGAGCGCCTGCTGCACTTCCAGGCTCATGGTGTTGACCATCGCCGGCGTGTTCACCGGATCCGAGGTGGAAAACTGCGTGAGGTAGAACCCGTTGGCGCCCTGCGCCCGGCGCCAGAACTCGCGCCAGATGTGGCCGCCGACCGAGTCGCGGTTGTTGGACTTGTCCCAGGCCGCGAGCACCGTGCAGGCACCGCTGATGTTCACGGGCCCGCTGCTGCCTGCCACCGTGCCCAGCGGGCAGATGTTGGCGAGCACGTCGGCCAGCGCGAGGTCGGCCGAGTAGATGTGAGCATCGAGCACGCTCTGCTTGAGCTGCTCGGCTGTCCACTTCTTGCCGGGGAACCCGTCGCTGCCGGCCGCACGATGCAACTGCTTGAGGATCGCGTGGCGCGTGCGCAGTGAACGCGCGGTGCCTTCGGGGCCGATGATCTTGGCGTAGCCGGTGATCGGCTGCGCCGGGTTGGTCAGCCAGTAGCTGTCGTTGTTGTTGCCGACCCAGTCGTCGCGCTCGAGCGACGGCAGGTGCGAGGGCCCGAAGATGCCCGGCGCCGGCGCATCGCTGTCGGTGTCCCAGTCGCAGCTGCTCATCGAGCCATCGAGCACGTACAGGCCCGGCATCAGCCCCTGGATAGCCTGGCCCTGCGAGCTCGTGACGCAGGCTTGCGCCTTGGCGTCTGGCACGTTCGGCACCGTGGTGATGTCGGCGTAATACGCCTTGCCACCGGGGCCGCTGGCAACCGTGTTGACCCAGGGCACCGCCACCGACTCGCGCTGGATCTGCTTGAACTGATCCAGGCTGGTCGCCGTGTTCCAGCGGAAGAAATGATTGATGAGCCGGTCATTCTCGGCGTTGGCGTCGCGCAGGCAATAAGCCTTGGTCGCGGTCCACGGCAACAGGTTCTGGCCCGAGACCGTGAGGTTGGTCATCGGCCCGTACTTGCTGCGATACAGCGTGCGGCTCTCGTTCGTGATCGTGCCGTCCGGCTCGAGCACCTCGATGGTCACCGGCAGCGAAGTCATCTTCAGCGTCTGCCCGTCCACCACGTAGCGGGTCGGGTCATTCGGCGCCAGCGTGAGTTCGTAGAACGAGAAGCGGTACGCGGTCGAGACCGTGTGGCTCCAGGCGAAATGATCGTTGAAGCCGATCAGCGCGAGCGGCACGCCGTAGAGCGCGGCGCCCATCATGTCGGCCTTGCCCGGCACGGTCAGGTGCGCGAGGTACAGGCGCTCCGGTCCCTGCCACGGGAAGTGCGGATTGCCGAACACGATCGGGATGCCGGAGGCCGACATGTCCTTGCCGATCGCGTACATATTGCTGCCGAACTTGTGCTCCTTGAAGAACTTCAGCGGGCCGAGGTCGCGGCGCAGCGCCGCGGTGACCTGCGGGCCGGTCATCGCAGCCGGCGCCGGGCTGGCGCCCGCCGGTGGCTGGGCGTTGGCGACGTCGGTAACGAACACCGAAGACGACGCGATCAGCGCAAGCCGGTAATAGCGCCGGATCATGTCGTCGAGCGTGATCTCGCGGACCCAGGCGGCGTTGCGGCAGGCCAGGTGGCGGCCTGCATGGGCGCCACCCTTGATCTCGCGCACATAGCGGTTGAAGCCGTCGGCGAAGCCCTGCGTGCCGGCGGTCGCGTCCGGGAGCATGTTGGCTTTCAACGGCGCAATCGCCGCATCGGTGGCCACCGCCTTCCAGAAGAAGTCGCTGTCCACATTGTTGGCGGTGCTGCCGTTCGGATAGATCGTGTGCGTGCCGTTGCGGCCGAAGTAACGCGCACGCTCGCCCTTGATCGTGACCAGGTCGTCCATCAGCACGCAGAGGTCGTCCTCGGCCTGCGCGTAACCGTAGCCATAGCCGAGGCTGCCGAAGTCGCCCTCGCGGTTGGCGCGGATGTGCGGAATGCCGAGCGTGGTGCGCGTCAGCGTCACGTCATAGCTGGCAGATTCCGGGATCCCTCCCGGGGCCTGGCTGCTGCCGCAACCCGCGAGCGCAAGGGACAACAGTACCGCTGCTTTTTGAGTCTGCATCGAGGTTCACCTCTCCGCGGCCAGCTTAGCAGCGCCCCGTGTGCCTCCCCGCGGTAAATCCGTCCTACGCGGTCACGGGTGCCGGCATGCTGCCACCGGGAAGCGACAGCCGCAGGATCTTCAGGATCGTGGTGCCGAACTGGCGCGTCAGCGTACCGGTGTTGTACGGCAGGCCGTAGCGTGCCGCGAGCGCGCGCACGCGCGGCGCGACTTCCGGATAGCGGTTGCTGCACAGGTCCGGGAACAGGTGGTGCTCGATCTGGTGGCTCAGGTTGCCGGAGAGGATATGGAACAGCTTGCCGCCGCCGATGTTGGCGCTGCCGAGCATCTGGCGCACGTACCAGCGGGCGCGCGTCTCGCCTTCCACCTGGGCCGGCGTGAAGTTGTACACGCCCTCGGGGAAGTGGCCGCAGAAAATGATCATGAACGACCAGATGTTGCGCATGATGTTGGCGATCGCGTTGGCGCCGGCGACCAGCCCGAACACCAGCAGCGGGGATTCCGGCACCACGAACGACAGCGGGATCGAGACCAGCGCCGCGGCGCCCGGCCACATCACGTAGTCCTTCACGACCTGGCGCAGCACCTTGCGGCCGACGTGCTTCAGCACCGGCATGATTTCCTTCAGGGTCTTCTTGCCCTTCATGTGGTCGTCGATCGCTTGCTCGTGCAGCGCCACGCCTTCCTCGAAGAACAGCATCAGCATGACGAACGAGATGATCTGGAACAGGTAGGCCGGGTGCCACTTCTGCAGCGGCGTCACGCGCATGATCCCGTAGCCGACGTCGAGGTCCTTGTGCAGCACGTTGGTCCAGGTGTGGTGCACCACGTTGTGCGAGTGCATCCAGCGGTCGGACGGCGACATCGTGTCCCACTCCCAGGTGCTGGACTGGATCTGCGGATCCTTCATCCAGTCCCACTGCGCGTGCAGGATGTTGTGGGCGATCTCCATGTTCTCGAGGATCTTGGCGATGCCGAGCATGAACACGCCCAGGCCCATGACGGCGAGCGCGGGGCCCCAGCCCGCGAGCGCATGGCCCCAGGCCGGCAGCAGGAACAGGCTGGCGTAGATCACGCCGCGGCCGCCCAGCGCCAGGCCGCGCTGCACGCGGATCAGCTTGAGGATGTAGGCACGATCGCGCTCGCCGCGGCTGTCGAAGACCTCGTCGCGGATCGCGTCGAGCTCGCGGCCGAATTCTTCGATCTCGGCGTCGTTCAGGTGAATCGGAAGTGATTGGGACATTGTTGACTCCTTGAGGTCATGCCCGCGCGGGCGGGCATCCAGTGGATACCCGCTTTCGCGGGAATGACTTATTTCGGGGATGACGATTTAAAGCTCGATCGAGCAATCGCCGGCGGCGGCGCTGACGCAGATCAGCACCTTGTCGCCGGCTTCGCCGTGGACCTGGCCGGTGCGCAGGTCGCGCACCTGGCCTGAGACCAGTTTTCTCGGGCAGGTGTGGCAGATGCCCATGCGGCAGCCGTGCGGAGGGTTCAGGCCCGCGTCCTCGGCCACGCGCAGCAGCGGCGTCACGCCATCGGCCTTGACCGTCTTGCCCGTCGTCGTGAAAGACACCGCGCCGCCGGCCGCATCGCCGACCGGCGCCAGCGGGGCGCGGAAGCGCTCGACGCGCAGGTGGCGCGAAAGTTTCGCGCCCTCCCAGTGTTTTTCGACAGCATCCACCAGCGCCTGCGGGCCGCAGGTGTAAACCTCGCGCGTGCGCCAGTCCGGCACCATCTCGTTGATCTGCGCGGCGCTGAA
>JAYUGN010000242.1:0-4167 GCA_043767605.1 Gammaproteobacteria bacterium | reverse complement strand
CAAGGTCGCCGCCGAAGCTGACGGCATAGACACCGTCGCGCGTGGGCAGCAGGTCGGCGTCCACATCGACGATGCGCTCGAGCTCGGTGCGGCCGGTCGGCGCGGACACCACCTGCTCCCACAGCGTCTCGCCCGTCTCGAGGTTCAGCGACACGGCGTGGCCGTTGTCGAGGCCCGCAAACACAGTGTTGCCGACGATCAGCGGCGCGGACAGGCCGCGCAACGTCAGCGAGGGCACCGCTCGGTCGAAGCTCCAGATGCGCTTGCCGTCCTCGGCCGAGAGGCCGAACAGCTTGCCGTCGCCGCAGCGCGCGACGACGAAGCGGCCGTGGGCCACCGGCGGCGCGAGCACTTCGCTCGACACGCCCGTGCGCCAGGCCAGCGTGCCGTCGGCACGCTTCAGGGCGATGATTTCGGCATCGAGCGTGCCCAGCAGCACCAGCGGGCCCTCGACCGTCGGGCCGGAGATCAGCCGCGCGCCGGTGTCAGCCTTCCAGAGCTTGTGGCCGTCCTCGGGCGACAGCGCGTAAACCTTGCCATCGACGTCGGCGCTGACGATCACGTCGCTCTCGACCGCGAGGCGCAGGCGCGACTGCAGGTCGCGGCTGCCGTTGCCGGGCGCGTGGTTCCAGACCACCTTGGCCTTCAGCTCGGGCGACTCGATCTTGACCAGCTCGGCCGGCTCGCGCACGGGGCCCTTGTCGCTGCAGGCGACGAGCAGCAGTGCCAACGCTGCAGCTGCTACGCGAGTACCAAACTTTTCCCTCTCCCCGTTTACGGGGAGAGGGCTAGGGTGAGGGGCGCCAGGGTGAGGGGCGGTCTTCATGACTTCGCGTCCGCCAACTGGTCCAGCTTGCGCTGCAGCGTGTCTTTGCCCGCCGCCGCCGGTCCTGCGGCCAGCGCCTTCTCGTAGGCGGCCTTCGCCGCGGCGCGATCGCCCCTGGCGAGCTGGATGTCGCCGCGCAGCTCCTGGTACAGCGAGGCAAACGCATCGTCGTCGGTCGCGCCGAGTTGGGCCAGCGCGTCGTCCTGCTTGCCCAGCTGCCAGAGCACGCGCGCGAGGCGCAGCTTGGCCACTTTCTTGAGGCTCGGATCGTCGCTGTGGCCGATGACCCAGTTGAGGTTCTCGCGGGCGCCCTCGAAGTCGTTGCGCTCGACCGCGCGCTGCGCCAGCAGCAGCTGGCCCTGCGCGGCGTACGGCGTGCTGCCGTACTCGGCGACCAGTTTCTGGCCGAGTTCCTTCAGGTGGTCCGGCTTGTCGGCCGGCGCCTTGTCCAGGTCTTCGTACAGCTGCGAGGCGCGCGAGGCGGTCGCGGCCTGCGCGTTCTGCCAGGCCTCCCAGCCGAAGATGCCGGCCAGGCCGAGCGCGAGCCCGCCGACCAGCGCCATCCAGTTTTCACGCCACCAGCGGCGCAGCTGCTCGACTTGAGCTTCGTCTTCGTAATGCGACATGAGGAGTTCTCTAGGATTCCAGCTAATTCGGCAATTTCAGCCGGGCCGGCAATTCGGCCCAGCTGCATTCGGATTGGGAGGGTGCGCTGCCCGCTTCCGGACGCAGCGCCCCTTTCAAATATTTTACTTGAACCGTGCGCCGCGCGGTTTCGTCCTCGCCCAGGATCAGGGCCACGGCAGCCCCGGACTTGTCGGCCCGTTTGAGCTGGCTGGCCAGCTTGCCGCCGCCGGCGTTGAGGGTCAGGCGCAGGGCCGGATCAGCCTCGCGCAGCTGCTCGGCCAGCACGGCCCCGGCCCGCTCGGCGGCCTCGCCCAGGGTGCAGAGATAGGCTTGGGACCCGGGGAGCGGCACCGGCACCGCCAGCGCCCGCATCAGCAGGATCAGGCGCTCGACACCGGCCGCCCAGCCGATCGCCGCACAGGGCGCCCCGCCGAGCTGCTCGACCAGGCCGTCGTAGCGGCCGCCGGCCAGCACGGTGCCCTGGGCGCCGAGCTTGTCGGTGGTCCACTCGAACACGGTGCGGGTGTAGTAATCGAGGCCGCGGACAATGCGCGGGTTCACCTTGAAGCCGATGCCGATGGCCGTCAGGCCGTCCTGCACCGCCTGGAAGTGCGCGGCCGACTCGGCATCGAGGAACTCGAGCAGGCTCGGCGCATCGGCCACGGCCTTCTGCGTGCCGGGATCCTTGCTGTCCAGCGCGCGCAGCGGGTTGGCGTCGAACCGGCTGCGCGTGGCCGGGTCGAGCTGGCTTTCGCGGGCCCGCAGGAACGTCAGCAGCGCCTCGCGATAGTTCGTGCGCGCCTCGCCGGTGCCCAGCGAATTGAGCTCCAGCGTCACGGCGCTGCGCAAGCCGAGGCGCGAGAGCACGCGCGCCGAAAGCGCGATCAATTCGATGTCGATGTCGGGGCCCGCAAGGCCGTAAGCCTCGGCGTTCAGCTGGTGGAACTGGCGATAGCGCCCGGCCTGCGGTCGCTCGTGGCGGAACACCGGGCCGGCCGACCACAGGCGCTGCTGCTGGTTGTGCAGCAGGCCGTGCTCGAGGCCGGCGCGCACGACGCCGGCGGTGAACTCGGGCCGCAGCGTGAGCGAATCGCCCTCGCGGTCCTTGAAGGTGAACATCTCTTTCTCGACCACGTCGGTGGCCTCGCCGATCGAGCGCACGTACAGCTCGGTGCGCTCCAGCAGCGGCAGGCGCAGCTCGGCATAGCCGTAGGCGGCGAAGGCCTGCGCCGCGCACTCGTGCAGGAACTGCCAGTGGCCCGCATCGGCCGGCAGCACGTCGTTGAATCCGCGGACGGATTGGTACTTGTTCAGGCGGCTTTCTCCGCTTTTCTGGCCGCAATTTTGGCGCGAACCAGCTTCTCGAGCCGGTCCACCAGCTCTTCGTTCTTGAACTTGTGCTGGATCGTGCCGTCCTCGTAGATCGAGTTCGGGCGGCCACCGGCCACGCCCAGTGCCGCCTCGCGCGACTCGCCCGGACCGTTGACCACGCAGCCGATCACGGCCACGTCCATCGGCTCGTCGATGTCCTCGAAGCGCCGCTCCAGTTCCGCCACGGTCTTGATCACGTCAAAGTTCTGGCGCGAGCAGCTCGGGCAGGCGATGAGGTTGATGCCGCGGTGGCGCAGGTGCAGCGACTTCAGGATGTCCCAGCCGACCTTCACTTCCTCGACCGGATCAGCCGCCAGCGAGATGCGGATCGTGTCGCCGATGCCCTCGGCGAGCAGCATGCCCAGGCCAATCGACGACTTCACCGCGCCGGCGCGCAGCCCGCCCGCCTCGGTGATGCCCAGGTGCAGCGGCGCATCCGTCAGGGTGGCCAGCTTGCGATACGCCTCCACCGTCATGAAGACATCGGACGCCTTGATGCTGACCTTGTAATCGCGGAAGTTGTGGCGCTCGAGGATTTCCATGTGGCGCAGCGCCGAATCCACCAGTGCATCGGCGCCGGGTTCGCCGTATTTTTCCTGGATGTCGGCCTCGAGGCTGCCGGCATTCACCCCGATGCGGATCGGTACGCCGTGGTGACGCGCGCAGGCGATGACTTCCTGGACCTTCTTCTCGCCGCCGATGTTGCCCGGGTTGATGCGCAGGCAATCCGCGCCGGCCTCGGCAGACGCGATGGCGCACTTGTAGTTGAAGTGGATGTCGGCGATCAGGGGGAAATAGCCGACCTCCTTCTTGATCAGCTTGAAGGCCTCGGCGGCCTTCAGCGTCGGCACCGAGACGCGGACGATGTCGGCGCCGGCTTTCGCGCAAGCCCTGATCTGCGCGACGGTGGCGGCGACGTCCTCGGTGTCCGTGCTGGTCATGGTCTGCACGGCAATGGCCGCGCCGCCGCCGATGGCAACGCGGCCCACGCGGACCTGCCGCGAGACGCGGCGCTGGATGACGTGCTGCGATTTCATGGGGAAGCTCGCGGCCGTCAGGGCACCATGAAGCGCGCGGTGTCGTTCTGCGCATTCACGTGCGCCGAAAAATCCACTGGCTGGCCGTTGAAGTAGACCTTCACGTTCTTCGCGTTGCCGAGGAACACCGTGTACGGCGGCGCGCCGTCCAGCGTCTGGCGCTCGCCCGAGCGCACCAGCCCGATCGCGAGCGTCTTGCCGCGGCTGTCCTCGACGCGCACGAAGGACGACTCGCTGAAGGTCAGCACCAGCTGGTTGGCGACGGCGGGCACCGGCTCGGCCTTCGGCGCGGCGGCGACCGCGGGC
>JAYUGN010000241.1:0-4169 GCA_043767605.1 Gammaproteobacteria bacterium | reverse complement strand
TGAAGGGCCTCTACAAGGGCAACGTGCCCGACCTGCTCGTCCAGCTGGGCTACGCGTACTCGCAGCTGATCCTCGGGCTCGCCGCGGGCTGGGCGGCGTTTGAGCTGGTTCTCCTGCTCGGGCGCACGGTGGCGCCGGACCTCAGCCGGAAGCAACAGCCTCCGCTGCAACCTCCGCCGGAGTCCGCGCCCGCAGGCTGAGCGCGTGGATGTCGGTCTGCATCAGCTCGCCCAGCGCTTCGTAGACCCGGCGATGCCGGGCGATCAGCGGCGTTCCGGCGAAGCTCGCCGCCACGATCTCGACGTGAAAGTGCCCGCGACCCGTGGCCGCGCCGGCGTGGCCCGCGTGCTGGTGGCTTTCGTCCTCGATGACCAGGCGCTGGGGCTGCAGCGCGGATTCGAGCGCGGCCCGGATTTTCTCGATGCGCGTCATGCCGGGTCCTGCGGCAAGTAACGCCACAGGAAGGGCAGGTGCAGCAGCGTGAACACGAAGGTCAGCCCGGTGAAGCCGAAGACCTTCACCTTCACCCAGGTCGCTTCGTCGAAATGCGTGGCGACATACCAGTTCAGCACTGCGCAGCCGCAGAAATAGACGCCCCAGGCCAGGTTGACCTTGCGCCAGACCGGATCGGGGAGCTCGATGGCCTTCTGGGGCAGGCGTGCCAGCAGCACGCGATCGCCGATGAAGTGGCTGCCCAGCAGCGCCGCTGCGAAGACCAGGTACACCAGCGAGGGCTTCATCTGGATGAAGGTGGGGTCGCGCAAGTACAGCGTGATGCCGCCGAGCACGCCCGTGACCAGCGCCAGTACGAGGTAGCTCTTGTTCCATTCGCGCTTCCACAGCCACCACGCGCCGAGCATGAAGAAGCTCGTGGCGATCAGGACCTCGGTCGCGAGATAGATGCCGCCATAGGCGTAGGCCCCGAAAAAAAGGGGCGCCCAGAGATAGTCGAGGAAAAGTTTCACGTCGCGAAGACCGGGGTCAGACCCCATTTTTTGGAATCCACGCTAGTCTAGTTGCTCATCCGCATAAAAAAATGGGGTCTGACCCCATTCCGTGCAATGGCTGCCGAATGGTTTCACATCCACCCGCTCAACCCGCAGAAACGCCTGCTCGACAAGGTTGCGGCGAAGGTCCGCGACGGCGGCGTGATCGTCTATCCGACCGACTCCTGCTATGCCCTGGGCTGCCATCTTGGCGACAAGAACGCCGCGGACCGGCTGAGGGCGATCCGCAAGTTCGGCCGCAACCACCTGTTCACCGTGGTGTGCCGCGACCTGTCCGACCTGGGCACCTACGCCAAGGTGGACAACAGTTCTTTCCGGTTGCTGAAAGCGATGGTGCCGGGGCCGTACACCTTCGTGCTGAAGGCGGCGCCGGGTTCGCCCAAGCGCCTGCTGCACGAGACCCGCAAGACCATCGGCCTGCGGGTGCCGGACCACGCCATCGCCCAGGCGCTGCTGGCCTCGCTGGGCGAGCCGCTGCTCTCCTGCACGCTGGCGCTGCCCGATGACGAGCTGCCGATTTCCGACCCCGAGCAGGCCTACCACCGGCTGCACCACCTGGTGGACGCGGTGGTCCACGGCGGCAACTGCGGCTACACGCCGACCACGGTCCTCGACCTGACCGAGGGCGAACCCAAGCTCCTGCGCAAGGGCAAGGGCGACGTTTCGGGGCTGTTTCCCCACGTTGCCGACGAGGGCGGCCGCGTATAATTCGCCGATGCAAATTTCCGTCAAATTTCCGGCCGTCCGGATCGAGGCCTGAGGCATGTCGCGTCCCGTCGTCCTCTCCGGCATCCAGCCCTCCGGCCACCTGACCATCGGCAACTGGCTCGGTGCGCTCAAGAACTGGGTCACGCTGCAGGAGCAGTACGAGTGCTACTACACGCTCGTCGACCTGCACACGATCACCGCGCGGCAGGATCCGGTGGCGCTGCGCGAGCGCTGCTATGAATTCCTCGCGCTGTATATCGCCTGCGGGCTCGACCCGCAGAAAAACGTGCTGTTCGTGCAGTCGCACGTGGCCGCGCACGCGCGCCTGGCCTGGATCCTGAACTGCTACACGATGGTCGGCGAACTCAACCGCATGACCCAGTTCAAGGACAAGTCGCAGAAGAACGCCGACAACATCAACGCCGGCCTTTACGACTACCCGGTGCTGATGGCGGCCGACATCCTGCTCTACGACACCGCCCAGGTGCCGGTGGGTGAGGACCAGAAGCAGCACCTGGAACTGGCGCGCGACGTCGCGATCCGCTTCAACAGCGCCTGTGGCACGGCGGAAAAACCGGTGCTGCGCGTGCCGCAGCCGATGATCCCGCAGGTGGGCGCGCGCATCATGGGCCTGCAGGACCCGGCCGTGAAGATGAGCAAGTCCGACGACTCGGAAGCCAACGCGGTCTACCTGCTTGATCCGCCCGAACTGATCGAGAAAAAGTTGAAGCGGGCCGTGACCGATTCCGGCAATGAGGTGCGTTACAGTGCCGACAAGCCGGGAGTCGCCAACCTGATGTCCATCCTCGCTGCCACCTCGGGCGAATCGTTTGCCGCCATCGAGCAGCGTTTCGCCGGCGCCGGCTACGGCAAATTCAAGCTCGGCGTTGCCGAAGCGCTCATCGAGAAGCTCAGGCCCGTGCAGGAACGCTACCGCGAGATCCGCTCGGACGAAGGGGCCTTGCGCCACGTGCTGAAAGACGGTGCCGCGCGCGCCGCGGCCAAGGCCGACGAGACGCTCAAGCGCGTGCACGACGTGCTGGGGTTCATTCCAGAATGACCCCCCAATGAGCGAGATCACCGCGCCGCCGCCACCGCCCGACGTGCCTTCGGCGGTCAAGGTCCTCGGCCAGTCGCTCGACAAGATGCCGGAGGACCTCTACATCCCGCCGGATGCGCTGCAGGTGTTCCTCGAGGCCTTCGAGGGCCCGCTGGACCTGCTGCTGTACCTGATCCGCCGGCAGAACCTGAACATCCTCGACATCCCGATCCTGCGCATCACGCAGCAGTACATGGAATACATCGGGCTGATGCAGAACCTGCGGCTCGAGCTCGCGGCCGAGTACCTGGTGATGGCCGCGATGCTGGCCGAGATCAAGTCGCGCCTGCTGCTGCCGCGGCCGGTGCTGGAAGCCGCCGAGACCGATCCGCGCATGGACCTCATACGCCGGCTGCAGGAATACGAACGCTACAAGGCGGCGGGCGAGAACCTCGACCGGCTGCGCCGCGTGGGCCGCGACATCCACCTCGCCCAGGCGCGCCCGGACCGCATCGAGAGCGCCGCGCCGCTGCCGGTGCCGCACCTGCGCGAGCTGCTCGAAGCCTTCCGCGATGCGATGCAGCGCGCGGAGATGTTCACCCGGCATCAGATCGCGCGCGAGCCGCTCTCGGTGCGGGACCGCATGACGCGCATCCTCGCGCGGCTCTCCGGTGGCGCCGAGGCGCAGTTCGGCGAGATCTGCGACCCGGCCGAAGGCCGCATGGGCGTGGTCGTCTGCCTGCTGGCGGTGCTGGAACTGGTGAAGGGCGCCATGCTCGAGATGAACCAGGCCGCGGCGTTCGCGCCGCTGCTGATCCGGGTTGCGCGCGCGCGCGAAGTCACCGCCGACACGGGGTCCGCCGACACGGGGTCAGCCCCCGATTTTGTGAGCTGAGGTAATCAGAGATGAATGACACAACAAAAACCGGGCATGACCCCAGTTCTGACGCCAGTTCTGACGGGAGTTCCGTGCCGCATCGCATCGCGCCGATCCTCGAAGCACTGCTGCTGGCGGCGGACTCGCCGCTGTCGCTCGACCAGATGTTCCGCCTGTTCCAGGCCGACGGCGGCGTGACCAAGAAGGACGTGAAGGCCGCGCTCGACGTACTGTCCGCCTCGCTGGCTTCGCGCGCCATCGAGCTGCGCGAAGTTGCCGGCGGCTACCGCCTTCAGGTGAAGCAGGAGCACTCGGAGTGGGTGGCCAAGCTCTACCAGGAGCGGCCGCCGCGCTTTTCGCGCGCGCTGCTCGAGACGCTCGCGCTGATCTGTTACCGCCAGCCGATCACGCGCGGCGAAATCGAGGAGATCCGCGGCGTGTCGTTGTCGCCGACCATCGTCAAGACCTTGCTCGACCGTGGCTGGGTGCGCGAAGTCGGCGTGAAGGAAGTGCCGGGCCGCCCGGCCTTGCTCGGCAC
>JAYUGN010000240.1:0-11557 GCA_043767605.1 Gammaproteobacteria bacterium | reverse complement strand
AGGATTACTCGCACATCCGCGCCAACGGCATCATCGCCGTGGACTTGCGCGCGGACGATGCGCTCGTGGACGTGGCGCTGACCAACGGCACCAGCGACATCGTGCTGTTCTGCGACGGCGGCCGCGCGATCCGCTTCCACGAGGACGACGTGCGCGCCATGGGCCGCCAGGCCACCGGCGTGCGCGGCATGCGCCTGAAGGACAACGAGAAGGTCATTGCGCTCATCGTGGCGAACACCGCGGCGGCTCCCGGCGCCGCCGGCGGCGGCGACATCCTCACGGTCTCGGAATTCGGCATGGGCAAGCGCACGCCGATCGCCGAGTACCCGGTGCACGGCCGCGGCGGCCAGGGCGTGATCGCGCAGAACCTCACCGACAAGTCGGGCCGGCTGATCGGCGCGATCGAGGTGCACGAGGCCGACGAGATCATGCTGATCTCCGAGGGCGGCACCTTGATCCGCACGGCGGCCAGGGAAATCGGCATCCTCGGCCGCAACACCATGGGTGTGCGCGTGATGCGCCCCGACGAGAACGACCGGCTGGTCGGCCTCGACCGCATCGAACCGGAGACGGCTGGCGAAAACGGGCAGACTGTCGGCGACTCTTCGGCTGACGCGGCGCCCGGTGACGGAACCCCGGCACCGGACGGCGAGAGCGGGAACTAGGCAAACACCCAGGAGCGACAAAATGCGCAAGACAATGATGGTTGCTGTGCTGGTCCTGTCGGCCGCGCCGGCGATGGCGCAACAGCCGGTGAGCAGCGTCGTGATCGCCGACCAGGCCCCGTACTCGAACAAGGACATCATCAACTCCGCGATCGTCAACGAGTGCGACCTGCCGCACCGCGTGACCGAGCAACTGGGCATCGCACTGGGCAAGAACGGCATCGAGGCCAAGACCGTGGCCGAGCCCAAGCCCGGCTCGGGCGACAACGTGCTGCTGCTCGAAATCGCTGCCGCCGAGGCCAGCGGCAACGCCTTCACAGGCCATCACAAGGCCGTCACCGTGACGGGAAAGCTGTACCAGCACGGGAAACAGGTGGCGACCTTCGTCAACACGCGCGCATCCATGGGCGGCGCCTTCGGCGGCTACAAGGGTTCCTGCGCCGTGCTCGGCCGCTGCACCGTAACCATCGGCGAGGACATCGCGCACTGGCTGAAGTCCCCTGTGGATGGCGCCAAGCTCGGTGACCAGCGCTGAAGACCGAAAGTAGCCCCGGGAATAGTCCATGAAGCGAGTGTTCAACTTCAGCGCCGGCCCGGCCACGCTGCCGGAATCGGTGCTGGCCCAGGCCCGCGACGAGCTGCTCGACTGGCGTGGCACCGGCATGGGCGTGATGGAGATGTCGCACCGCGACAAGTCCTTCATGTCCATCGCGCAGGAGGCCGAGAAAGACCTGCGCGAGCTGCTGGGCGTGCCGGCAAACTACAAGGTGCTGTTCATGCAGGGCGGGGCGACCGCGCAGTTCTCGGCGGTCCCGATGAACTTGCTGCGCGGCAAGACTGCTTGCGACTACCTGCTCACCGGCAGCTTCGGCAAGAAGGCCGCGAAGGAGGCCGAGCGCTACGCCAAGGTCAACATCGCCGCCAAGCCTGCGGACGGCAAGTTCACGCACGTGCCGGAACCCAAGACCTGGAAGCTCGACGGCAACGCCGCCTACGTGCACTACACGCCCAACGAGACGATCGAAGGCGTCGAGTTCCAGTTTGTGCCGGACGTCGGCAGCGTGCCGCTGGTCGCCGACTTCTCCTCGACTTTCCTGTCGCGGCCGATTGATGTCAGCCAGTTCGCGCTGATCTACGCGGGCGCGCAGAAAAACGCCGGGCCCGCGGGCCTGACCTTCGTGATCGTGCGCGATGACGTCATCGACAAGCCGATGGCGGCGATGCCCTCGATCTTCGAGTACAAGGCCGTGGCCGAGAACGAGTCCATGCTCAACACGCCGCCGTGCTTTGCCTGGTACGTCTCTGGGCTGGTGTTCAAGTGGATCAAGTCGGTCGGCGGCCTGCCAGGCATGGCCGAGATCAACCGGCGCAAGGCGGGCCTGCTGTACGACCACCTCGACAGCCAGTCCTTCTTCACGCCGATCGCGGCCAAGGCCGACCGCTCGTGGATGAACGTCACTTTCCGTCTCGCGACCGAGGAACTGGACGCCGAGTTCCTGAAGGGCGCGAAGGCCGCCGGGCTCGATGGCCTCAAGGGCCACCGTTCGGTCGGCGGCATGCGCGCGAGCCTTTACAACGCGATGCCGGAAGCCGGGGTCAAGGCGCTGGTCGAGCACATGAAGGAGTTCGCGCGGACGAGGGGGTAACCCGGTGGCCAGCATGACACCCCTGCGCGCGGCGGTCGGCGGGTCTTTCCGTCGTCGGCCAGGTGCCGCCCCTCCCGCAACGGCGTTAATGTTGACGGATCGTTTCCCGCGTCTGGATATCCTGCCGCCGGCGCAGGCTGACGCGGTCAGGCCAGAATGCGTGGTGTTTCGAGCCGGCGGCTTCCGCCAGCCGCGTGGCAACCTGGGCGGCGGGCAGCGGATTCGGATACCCCGGCTGGGACAGCGGAAGGCTGCTAAAATGAGCATAACCTTGTTATGCCATAGGTTGCACCATGACCCGCACCAGTATCGCTCTCGATGCCAACAGCCTCCGCGCGCTGCGTCGCATGGCCAAGCGGCTTGAGGTCTCGCAATCCGAAATCGTTCGCCGTTCGTTGCGCATGCTCGAACAACGCGAAGCCGCCGCACCGGCCAACCCGGCGCAAGCCCTGGACTGGCTGGCAACGCTTCCCGATGCCTCGCTGACGTCCCGGCAGCTGAAAGCAAAGGTCAAAAAAATGCGCGCGGAACGCCGCGCAGCCGACGAGGCGCGTGCTTGATCCATCTGGACACCAACGTCCTTGTTGCGTTACCCGCGCTCGTCGCACAGCGGCACGAGATTGTGCGGCGCATTCGCGACGGCGAGCCCGCTGGCGTCTCGGCGGTGGTCTGGTTCGAATTTTGTTGCGGCCCGGCTTCGGAGCAACAACGGCGCGCCGTAATGACGGTCATCCAGGGCAATGTCATTGCGCTGGATGAAGACGTCGCGGAGCGCGCCGCAGTGCTCTTCAACGGAGTGGGACGCCCGCGCCGCCTGCGGACCGACAGCCTGATTGCAGCCACCGCTCTTGCCGCGGAGGCGGAACTCATCACCTACAACGCCTCGGATTTCGCCGTGTTTGCCGCCCACGGGTTGCGCCTGATCAAGCTCTGAGGCTTGATCCCGGGAAAAAGGGGTCAGACCACGCGCCTTTGCACCGCCTGCGCTGCGCTGCAACAATACCGGCCCCTTGCCCTCACCCTGGCCCTCTCCCGCAAGCGGGAGGGGGAGAAAAACGAATGTTCAAAATTCAGACGCTGAACAACATCTCGCCCCTCGGCCTCGAGCGGCTACCGAAGGAAAAATTCACGACCGGCGGCGACCTGAAGGATCCGGACGCGCTCATGGTCCGCTCGGCCGACCTGCACAAGGTCGAGATCCCGACGTCGGTGATGGCCATCGGCCGTGCCGGCGCCGGCACCAACAACATTCCGGTCAAGGACATGACCGCGCGCGGCGTGCCGGTGTTCAACGCGCCGGGTGCCAATGCCAACGCGGTGAAGGAACTGGTGCTCGCCGGCATGCTGATGGCCGCGCGCAACCTGATCCCGGCGTGGAGCTTCACCCAGACGCTCAGCGGTGACGACGCGACGCTGCACAAGGCCGTGGAAGAGGGCAAGAAGAAGTTTGTCGGCTTCGAGCTGCCGGGCCGCACGCTCGGCGTGATCGGCCTGGGCGCCATCGGCGTGAAGGTCGCCAACGCTGCGCTCGACCTCGGCATGCGCGTGCTGGGCCACGACCCGGCGATCACCGTGCAGAACGCCTGGCAACTGAACGCCGCCGTGCAGCAGGCGGGCTCGGTGGATGACCTGATCTCGCGCTCCGAGCTGATCACGGTGCACGTGCCGCTGCTCGAGGCCACGAAGAACCTGATCAATCCGGTGCGCATCAAGAGCATGAAGAAGGGCACGACGCTGCTCAACTTCTCGCGCGAGGGCGTGGTGGACGAAACCGCGGTCAAGGCGGGCCTGGACGAGGGCAAGCTGCATGCCTACGTCTGCGACTTCCCGACCCATGCGCTGTACAAGCACCCCCGCGTGGTCACGCTGCCGCACCTCGGCGCCTCGACCGGCGAGGCCGAGGACAACTGCGCGATCATGGTGGCCGAGCAGCTGCGCGACTTCCTCGAGCACGGCAACATCCGCAACTCGGTCAACTTCCCCGAGGCGGTCATGCCGATGGCGCAGAACGCCACTCGCCTGTGCATCGCCAACGCCAACGTGCCGAACATGGTCGGCCAGATCACCACCGCGCTGGCCAAGCACAAGCTCAACATCGCCGAACTGCTGAACAAGTCGCGTGGCGAAATTGCCTACACGCTGGTGGACGTCGACGGCGCGATCCCGGCTTCGGTCTGCAGCGAGATATCCGCGATCCAGGGCGTGCTGACGATCCGGGCGCTGGGCAACGTCAAATGACGGCGGACCTCTCCAAGGCCCGCGCCCGCATCGACCAGCTCGACCAGGACCTGCAGAAGCTGATCGCGGAGCGCGCCAGCATCGCGCTCGAGATCCGCGAGATCAAGGCGAAGCAGCCGGCCGGCGCCACCGGGGACCACTACCGTCCGGCGCGCGAGGCGCAGGTGCTGCGCCGCGCCATCGCGCGCAACCGCGCGCTGAAAAGCCCGGTGTCCGACGAGACGATGGCGCGCCTGATGCGCGAGATCATGTCCGCGTGCCTCGCGCTGGAATCGCCGCTGGCGGTGTCCTACCTCGGGCCCGAGGGCACCTACACGCAGGCCGCGGTCTACAAGCACTTCGGCCACCAGGTGGACGCGCGCGTGGCCAACGCCATCGACGAGATCTTCCGCGACGTGGAATCGGGCAGCGCCACCTATGGCGTCGTGCCGATCGAGAATTCCACCGAGGGCGTGGTCAGCAGCACGCTGGACCTGCTGGCGCAGACACCGCTGACGATCTGCGGCGAAGTCTGGCTGCCGGTGCACCACCACCTGCTGACCAACCACAAGAAGACCCGGGACATCCGCCGCGTGTTTGCGCACGCGCAGAGCTTCGCGCAGTGCCGCAAGTGGCTCGACACCCAGCTGCCGCACGCCGAGCGTATTGCCGTGGCCAGCAATGGCCTGGCGGCGCAGATGGTGAAGAAGGCAGGCAAGGGGGCGGCCATCGCCGGCGCCGCCGCCGGCGAGCTCTACAAGCTGCGCGTCGTCGCCTCGAACATCGAGGACGACCCGAACAACACGACGCGCTTCCTCGTGATCGGCCGCCAGAATCCGGAACCCACCGGCGCCGACACCACCTCGCTGGTGATGTCTGCGCACAAGGACCGGGCGGGCGCGCTGTTCCAGCTGCTCGAGCCGTTCTCGGCATCCAGCATCAACCTCACGAAGATCGAGTCGCGGCCCTCGCGCCGCGCCGCATGGGACTACAACTTCTTCATCGACCTCGAAGGCCACCAGGACGACGAGGCCGTCAAGAAGGCGCTGGCGCAGGTGCGCGCGCACGCCGCCACGTTCAAGGTGCTCGGCTCGTACCCGCGCGCGGCGGCATGACCGACCTGCCTTTCGTCGAAAACGCACTCGACGGCGTGCGCAAGCTGGCGCCCTACGAGCCGGGCATGCCGATCGAGGAACTGCAGCGCCGGCTGGGCGTGGCCAAGGCGATCAAGCTGGCCTCCAACGAAAACCCGCTGGGCATGAGCCCGAAAGTCCGCGCGGCCATCGAGTCCGCCCTTTCAAACCCGGGGGCCGGCGGCATGGCGCGTTACCCGGATGGCAGCGGCTACAAGCTCAAGCAGAAACTGGCGGCGGCGCACGGCATCGAGGCCAGCCGTATCACGCTGGGCAACGGCAGCAACGACATCCTCGAGTTCATCGCGCGCGTGTTCCTGGGCCCCGGGCGCGCGGCGCTGTTCAGCCAGCACGCCTTCGCGGTGTATCCAATTGCGACGCAAGCGCAAAGCGCGGAAGGCGTTGTGGTGCCGGCGCTGCCGCCGGGCAGCGCCATGCCTTACGGTCACGACCTCGCGGGCTTCGAAAAGGCGCTGCGGGACGACGTGAGCGTGGTGTTCATCGCCAACCCGAACAACCCGACCGGCACCTGGCTCGAGCCCGCGGCGCTGGAAGCCTTCATCAGGAAGGTGCCGCCGAAGACGATCGTGCTGCTCGACGAGGCCTACTGGCATTACCAGGATCCGGCGCTGCGCCCGGACGTGCGCAGCTGGCTCGATCGCTACCCGAATCTCGTGGTGGCGCGCACCTTCTCGAAGATCTACGGCCTCGCAGCGCTGCGGCTCGGTTATGCGCTGTCGCATCCGAGCGTGGCCGACCTGATGAACCGCGTGCGCCAGCCGTTCAACAACAACAGCCTGGCGCTGCTGGCCGGCGAAGCCGCACTGGAGGACGAAGACTTCGTGCGCCAGTCGGTGTCGCTGAACGCGCGCGAGCGCGCGCGGCTCGAGGCCGGGCTGCGCACGCTCGGCTGCGAGGTGCTGCCCTCGCAGGCCAACTTCCTTGCGGTCGGCTTCAAGCGCGACTCCGCGCCGATTCATCAGGGCCTGCTCGAGAAAGGCGTGATCGTGCGGCCGATGAAGTCCTACGAGATGCCGCAGTTCCTGCGGGTGACCGTGGGCACGGAAGAGGAGAACACGCGCTTCCTGGCCTCGCTGAAAGACGTGCTGGGACAATGACGAAACCGAGCCTCGCCGTCATCGGGCTGGGCCTGATCGGCGGATCGGTGGCGCGCGCGCTGCGCTCGGCGGGTTTCGCCGGGCGCATCACCGGCTTCGACAGCGACCCACGCCAGGGCCAGCTCGCGGTTGAACTGGGCGTCATCGACGAGGTTGCGCCAGCCGCGAACCTGGCCGTCCGTGACGCCGACATCGTCATGCTCGCGGTGCCCGTGCTGCACACGGCCGACGCGCTGGCCAGCATCCGCAGCGGCCTCAAGCCCGGCGCGATCCTGACCGACGTCGGCAGCACCAAGCAATCGGTATTGCATGACGTGAAGCTCGCCTTCGGCACGCCGCCGCCGTGGTTCGTGGCGGCGCACCCGATCGCCGGCACCGAGAAATCCGGCGTCGCCCATTCGCTGGCCGAGCTGTTCCACGGCCGGCGCGTGATCCTGACGCCGCACGCCGCGCAGGACGCCGCAGCGCTGGCGCAGGTCCGCGCGCTGTGGGAAGCGGCCGGCGCCCGCGTGGTCGAGATGGATCCGGCACGCCACGATTCGGTGTTCGCGGCGACCTCGCACTTGCCGCACCTGCTGGCCTACTGCTTCGTCGACATGCTCGCGCGGCTCGACAGCAGCGGCGAGATCTTTCCGAACGCCGGCGGCGGCTTCCGCGACTTCACCCGCATCGCCAGCTCCAGCCCGCAGATGTGGCACGACATCGTGCGCGCCAATGCCGAGCCGGTCAGCGCGCTGCTGGCGCAGCAGATCGCCGAGCTCGGCAAGCTGCTGGAGCTGATCCGGGCCGGCCGCTGGAGCGACCTGCAGCAATTGTTCGAGCGCGCGCGCGCCGCGCGCGAGCGTCACCTGGCCCAGATCGAGTGATCATCGGGTGATCGTCGAATGAGCGCGGTCACCTTCGAGGTCCAGCCGGGCGGGGCGCTGAGCGGCGCCGTGCGCGTGCCAGGCGACAAGTCCATCTCGCACCGCGCGGTCATGCTCGGTTCACTGGCCGAGGGCACCACGAGTGTCACGGGGTTCCTGAACGGCGAGGACTGCCTGTCGACCATGAAGGCCTTCCAGGCCATGGGCGCGCGCATCGAGCAAGTCGCGGACACCGGATTGAAAGTGCACGGCGTGGGCCTCCACGGGCTGAAAGCGCCTGCGCAGGCGCTGGACCTCGGCAACTCGGGCACGTCGATGCGCCTGATGGCCGGCCTGATGAGCGCCCAGAATTTCGCGACCACGCTGACCGGCGACGAATCGCTGTCGCGCCGGCCGATGAAACGCATCATCGAACCGCTGTCGCAAATGGGTGCGCGGATCGAGGCGCAGGACGGTCATGCGCCACTGCATATCAGCCCGGCGCAGAGGCTCAATGCGATCTCGTACCGCTCGCCGGTGTCCAGCGCGCAGGTGAAATCCGGCGTGCTGCTCGCGGGCCTGTATGCCGCGGGCCGCACCGAGGTGCTCGAGCCGGCGCCTTCGCGTGACCACACCGAGCGCATGCTGCGGTCCTTCGGCGTCGAGGTGGAAGCCGAGCCCGGCCGCGCGGCGCTGCGCGGCGGCCAGAAGCTCAAGGGCGCAGAAATCGAAGTGCCCGCTGACATTTCCTCGGCCACGTTCTTCATGGTCGGTGCCGCCATTGCGGCGGGCTCCGATGTGACACTCACCCGCGTCGGCATCAACCCGACGCGCAGCGGCATCCTCGAAATCCTGCAGCGCATGGGCGCACAGATCGAAGTGCTGCACGAGCGCGCGCTCGGCGGCGAACCGGCGGCCGATATCCGAGTGCGGGGCAGTGACCTCAAGGGCATCGACATCGGCGAGGACCTGGTCGCGCTGGCCATCGACGAATTCCCCGCGGTGTTCATCGCCGCGGCGTTTGCGCGCGGAGTCACCCGCGTGTCGGGGGCCGCCGAACTGCGCGTGAAGGAAACCGACCGCATCCAGACCATGTGCGAAGGCCTGTGGGCGCTGGGGATCTCGGCACAGCCCAAGCCAGACGGCGTGACGATCTGCGGCGGGCGCATGCGCGGCGGCACGGTGAACAGCCGCGGTGACCACCGCGTGGCGATGTCCTTCGCAATGGCCGCCCTGCGCGCCGAGCAGCCGATCCGGATCCTGGACTGCGCCAACGTCGCGACCTCGTTCCCGGGCTTCGAGCGCCTGGCGCAGGCCGCGGGCCTGTCCATCCAGGTGGGCCGGGCGGGGCGCGCCAGCACATGATCCCGGTCATCGCGATCGACGGGCCCTCCGGCGTGGGCAAGGGCACGGCTGCGCAGGCGGTGGCGCGGCGCCTGGGCTGGCATTTCCTGGACAGCGGCGCGCTATACCGGATCCTTGGCCTGGCTGCGAACCAGCGCGGCATCCCGCTCACCGATGCCGCCGCGGTGGCGGCGCTGGCGCCAAAACTGGACATCAGGTTCGTGGCAAAAGCCGATGATTCAGAACAAATATTGCTTGACGGTACTGACATCGCTGCGCTCGTGCGCACAGAGCAGACCGGCGCGCTGGCCTCGGTTATCGCCGTGTTGCCAGAGGTCCGGCGGGCACTGCTGGAACGCCAGAAAGCCTTCCGCGTTGCCCCCGGTCTGGTGGCCGACGGCCGCGACATGGGCACCGTGGTTTTCCCCGATGCAGGCCTCAAAATCTTCCTCGACGCCTCCGCCGACGAACGGGCGCGCAGGCGCATGATTCAGTTGAGAAAAGCGGGAATAGAGCCTAAGATGCGCGCCCTTCGCGAAGAGATTCGCGAACGCGATGTGCGTGATCGAAGCCGCGTCGTCTCGCCGCTCAAGCCGGCCGACGATGCAGTGACGATCGATACCACGGAGCTTTCAGTCGAAAGCGTCCTGGCGCAGATCGAGAAATTACTAGTCGCTCGCGGTTACGCAAGGTAACGCGAGCGGGCCAGGACGCAGGATGCGGCCTGTTCATTCGAAGACTGCCAGACCAGGACGGAAGGGCAGAAAGATAGAGATCTAAATCCAATGGAAAGTTTTGCAGAACTGTTTGAAAAATCGCTGACCTCCGGGCAGTCGATGCAGCCGGGCTCCATCGTCCACGCGCGCGTGCTCGAAGTGAAGCCGGACGTCGTCATCGTCGACGCGGGCCTGAAGTCCGAAGGCGTGATTCCCATCGCCGAGTTCATGGACGAGCAGGGCGAGATCAAGGTCGCCGCCGGCGATGAAATCGAAGTCGCGCTGGAGGCCATGGAAGACGGCTTTGGCGAGACCCGCTTCTCCAAGGAGAAGGCGGCGCGCATCCGCACCTGGGACAACCTGGCCAAGGCCTTCGAGAAGTCGGAGATCGTGGTCGGCACCATCACCGGCAAGGTCAAGGGCGGCTTCACCGTGGATATCGGCACCGTCCGTGCGTTCCTGCCCGGCTCGCTGGTGGACGTGCGCCCCGTGCGCGACACCACGTTCCTCGAGGGCAAGCCGCTCGAGTTCAAGATCATCAAGCTGGACAAGCTGCGCAACAACGTCGTCGTCTCCCGCCGCGAAGTGCTCGAAGCCGAGTACAGCCAGGAACGTGACAGCCTGCTGGCCAACCTGCAGGAAGGCGTGGTGCTCAAGGGCGTGGTCAAGAACCTCGTCGAGTACGGCGCGTTCGTCGACCTCGGCGGCGTGGACGGCCTGCTCCACATCACCGACATGTCGTGGAAGCGCGTCAAGGATCCCTCCGAAGTCGTGGCCGTCGGCCAGGAACTCGAGGTCAAGGTCCTCAAGTACGACCGCGAGCGCAAGCGCGTCTCGCTGGGCCTGAAGCAGCTCGGTGATGACCCCTGGGTCGAGATCAGCCGCCGCTACCCCGAAAAGACGCGCCTGTTCGGCAAGATCACCAACATCACCGACTACGGCTCGTTCGTCGAGATCGAGGCTGGCGTCGAGGGCCTGGTGCACGTGTCCGAGATGGACTGGACCAACAAGAACGTCAACCCCAACAAGGTCGTGCACATCGGCCAGGAAGTGGAGGTGATGATCCTCGACATCGACGAGGAGCGCCGCCGCATTTCGCTGGGCATGAAGCAGTGCAAGCCGAACCCGTGGGAAGAGTTTGCCCAGAACCACCAGAAGGGCGACAAGGTGGGCGGCCAGATCAAGTCGATCACCGATTTCGGCATCTTCATCGGCCTGGAAGGCGGCATCGACGGCCTGGTCCACCTGTCCGACCTGGACTGGAACGAGACGGGCGAGAACGCGGTGCGCAAGTACCAGAAAGGCCAGGATGTCGAGGCCGTGGTGCTGGCGATCGACGGCTCGCGCGAGCGCATCAGCTTGGGCGTGAAGCAGATGGCCTCGGATCCGCTGACGCAGTACATGGCGGAACACCCGAAGGGCACGATCGTCAAGGGCATCGTCAAGAAAGTGGACATCCGTGGTGCGGAAATCACGCTCGCTGGCGGCGTCGAGGGCTACATCAAGTCCTCCGACCTCGCGCGCGACCGCGTGGAAGACGCCACCAAGATCCTCAAGGAGGGCGACACGCTGGAATCCCGCTTCATCGGCGTTGACCGCAAGAACCGGGTCATCTCGCTGTCGGTGAAGGCCAAGGAGATCCAGGAAGAGCAGGAGGCTGTCGAGGAGTACAAGGGCAGCACCGCCGGCTCGGGCAAAACCAGCCTCGGCGACATCCTCAAGGAGCAGATGGGCGAATAAAGCCTGTCTATTCAAAGGGTAGGAAAAAGGCCGCTCTTGCGCGGCCTTTTTTTTTCCTTTATCGTCAGTCACCTACGGGAACAACCCGATACGCGACACCATGACCAAGTCGGAACTCATTGAACGGCTGGCC
>JAYUGN010000239.1:0-4186 GCA_043767605.1 Gammaproteobacteria bacterium | reverse complement strand
CGCCCTCGTAATGCCAGAGATCACCGGTGTAGGCCTCGGCGGACAAATCGCTTTCGAGGAACGCCGCCGGCGCAATGCGCTTGACGTTCCAGAGGTGGAAATACTCGTGGCTCACCAGCCCGAGGAAGGTGCGGTACTCGCGCGGCAGGCCGTTGGCGCCGACGGTCGGCAAGTCGTTGCGCGCGCAGACCAGCGCCGTGCTCGAGCGGTGCTCGAGCCCGCCGTAGCCCGCGCCCAGCACGCGCGTGAGGAACAGGTAGCGGTCAATCTTGGGTTCGTTGTTGAACAACCGGCGCTGCGCTTCCACGATCCGGGTCACATCGCGCGCCAGGCGCCCGGTGTCGGGCTCGCAGCGCCCGGCCAGCACGATGCTGTGCGGAATGCCGCCGGCGCGGAAATCCACGCGCAAGAAGTCGCCGAGCTCGAACGGATGGTCCAGCGCTTCTTCGTAATCCCAGGCGCGATAGGTGCCCCAGCCGTCGGCGTCCACGGCCAGCGGCGTCATCGCGCCGGCCACACACCAGCGCGCGCAATCGGGCGCGGCGCCGCGCACCAGCTCCACTTCCACCGGCTCGCCCTCGCGGCCGGCGACGGCATAGAACAGCGAGCTGCCGTTGAAGAAACCGCGCCGCGAATCCAGGAACGCCTTGCGCACCGAATCGTCGAAGGCATAGACGGTGTAGTCGAGCGTGAGCGCGCCGCGCGCGGGCGCGCAGCGCAGCGAGCTCTTGTCGAGCCGCTCGAACGCCACCGGGCCGGCGTCGTCGCGCGCGCGCAGGTCCACCACATGCTTGGCGAAATCGCGCACCAGGTAGCTGCCGCGGATCCACGCTGGCAGGCGCAGCACCTGGCCTTGCGGGTCGGGCGCGGTGACCGTGCAGGTCACCGAAAAAAGGTGGGCGCGGGGGTCGGCGGGGGTGACGCGATAGCGGATCATTGGCGGCGAATTATGTCGTATGCTTCGCATCAACATTGCGCTCGACGCAAGAAACAAATTGGGGTCTAAGAGAATGTCTTCGAAACTTATCGCCGCAGGCCTGCTGGCCGCGACTTTTTGCGTGAACGCCGCCGGATCCAGCCCCGCCGCCAAGCCCGCCGCCAAGCAGGATGAAATCGTCTGCACGGTGGACCACTCCACCGGCTCGCACATTCCCAAGAAGGTCTGCACCACGCGCTCGAACCGTGAAGGGCAGGCCAAGGCCGACCAGGACGCCCTGAAGCGCATGCATGCGCCGGTCAAGGCCAACAGTGCGAGCAACCGCTGATTGCCCGTCATCCCCGCGAAAGCGGGGATCCCGCTGGATGCCCGCGCTCGCGGGCGTGACGATCCCCGCGGGCACGACATTGTGAGCAAGCCCTCGGTCAGCGACACCCAGACGCAGACCGTCGCGCGGCCCCAGGGCTCGGCGCCCCAGAAAATCGGCAAATACGAACTGCGCGGCGAGATCGGCCGCGGCAGTTGCGGCGTGGTCTACAAGGGCTTCGACCCCTTCGTGCAGCGCGACGTCGCCATCAAGATCGCCGAGCAGGATCCCGCCAAGTTCAGCCACGCCTCCGCCGAGCAGGGCAAGTCGAGTTTCTTCACCGAGGCCCGCGCCGCCGGCATGCTGCAGCACCCGCACATCGTGGCCACCTACGACGCCGGCTCCGAGGACAACCGCCACTACATCGTCATGGAGTACGTGGACGGCGACACGCTGATGCCGCTGTGCCGCAAGAAAGGCCCGCGCGCGACGGTGGACCAGGTGCTCGACATCGCGTTCAAGTGCGCCAAGGCGCTGGACTACTCGCACAGCAAGGGCGTGCTGCACCGGGACATCAAGCCCGGCAATATCATGATCACCAAGGAAGGCGTGCCGAAGATCATGGATTTCTCGATCGCCGAGATCGGCGGCGGCAATTCGAGCCTGGCCGGCGTGGTCGGCTCGCCGATGTACATGGCGCCCGAGCAGGTGCGCGCCGAAAGCCTCGGCCCGCAGACCGATCTCTACGCGCTCGGCGCGGTCATGTACCACCTGCTGGCCGGCGAGCCGCCGTTCATGGCCGAGGAAGTGCAGCGCCTGTTCGTGATGATCAAGAGCCAGCCGGCGCCTTCGCTGCTGCTGATGCGGCCCGAGCTGCCGGTGCAGCTGTGCGAGATCGTGGACCGCCTGCTCAGCAAGGACATGGCGGACCGCTACCCGACCGGCAACGAGATCGCGATCGCGCTGACGCGGCTTTCGGACAAGCTGAAGAACGCCGACAAGCAGGTCAGCCGCCGCGAGAGCCGCGATTCGCTGCGCCGCCTGAACTTCTTCAGCACCTTCGCCGACGAAGAGATGGACGAGATCATCAAGGCCGGCACGATGATGAACTACACCGCCGGCCAGACCATCATCGAGGAGGACGCCCTCGAGAACGCCTTCTACCTGCTGGTGGCCGGCTCGGCCGAAGTGCGCAAGAAGGGCAAAGCCCTGCACACGCTCAGCAAGGGCGATGCGTTCGGCGAGGCCGGCTTCCTGACCAAGGCCAAGCGCACCGCGACGGTGGTGGCCACCAGTTCGGTGCTGGCCCTCAAGGTCAACGAATCCCTCATGGACCAGCTGTCGCAGGACTGCCAGCTCAAGTTCTACAAGGTCTTCACCGAAACCTTGATATATCGCCTGTCCGTGACCAGTGCTAAGTTGTCAGCCAAGTCATGAAACGCAATGACGGCGCAGGCTTCACCCTGATCGAGCTGATGATCGTGGTCGCGATCATCGGCCTGCTTGCCGCGATCGCCATCCCCGCCTACCAGGATTACCTCGCGCGCGCGCAGATGGCCGAAGCCGTCGAGCTGATGGCCGGCGCCAAGACCCCGATGGCCGAGTTCTATGGCAACAACGGCCGCTGGCCCGCCGAGCCGCTCAGCGTGATGGGCGTGACCGACGGCCGCTACGTTTCCAACATCACCATGGACAACGCCAGCGGCACGAGCGAGAGCCTCACGCTCACCGCGACCATGAAGGCCTCCAGCTCGTCCATCGCCAGCGGCATCGCCGGCAAGACCGTGCTGATGCTGACCACCAACGGCGGGACGGCGTGGACCTGCTCCAGCGGCACCATCGCGGGGCGTTACCTGCCGGGCGCGTGTCACTGATGGCCCTCACCCTCACCCGACTCGCTGCGCTCGTCACCCTCTCCCCGCGCAGCGGGGAGAGGGGAAAGATGAGGGGTTTCACGATCATCGAGCTGATGATCGTCGTGGCCGTGATCGGCGTGCTCGCCGCAATCGCGATTCCCGCCTACCAGGACTACATGGCGCGCGCGCAGATGGCCGAAGCCGTCGAGATGCTCGCCAGCGCCAAGACGCCGATGGCCGAGTTCTACAACACCCGCGGCCAGTGGCCGTCGGCGCCGGCCAGCGTGATGGGCCTGACCAGCGGCCGCTACGCCTCGAGCATCGCCATGACCAATGCCGCGGGCACCAGCCGCAATCTTGCGCTGACCGTGACGATGAAAGCGGCCGGCTCGTCCATCAACAAGGACATCGCCGGCAAGACGGTCACGATGGCCACGCCCGACGGCGGCAACACCTGGGCCTGTGCGGCAGGCACTGTCGCGGTGAAATACCTGCCGGGCTCCTGCCGATAGCCGTCGTGCCCGCGGGGATGGCCGAGGGGGAAACGGGCATAATCTCCCCACCAAAGACGTACAAAAATTCAGGGAGTTTCAGATGCACCGTCTCATCGTGGCCACCGCCGCCGTTTTTCTCGTCTTGATGTGTCACGCGCCGCTGGCGAGCGCGCAAGACGGAGGCGACCACTACGGCGCCCTGATGGGCGGCGTCTACCGGCCCGACCAGGCCCGTGACGATGGCAGCAGCCTCGCGCTGCACGGCGTCTACGGCATCAGCAGCGGCGATTACCGCGCCTGGGAATTCAACGCCTTCACCCAGAGCAGCCGGAACAACACCGGTACCGGCAGCGACAAGGCGCTCGGCGTGGGCCTCGACCTCAACTGGGGCCGTCGCGAGCCCGGCCACTTCTTCCTGCTCACCGGCCTGGGCGCCGATTACGAGCAGAACATCGGCGACAACAGCCACGTGAATCCGTACGCGAATCTCGGCGGCGGCCTCTACCTGCCGTTCACCTGGCCGAACGACCTCGTCCGCCTCGAGGCGCGCTGGAACGGCGTGCTCGGAGACGATGCCACCGGCCAGAGTGGC
>JAYUGN010000238.1:0-11599 GCA_043767605.1 Gammaproteobacteria bacterium | reverse complement strand
GCCGGGAACCAGCTTGGTCGGGGGAGTGCTCACGGCGCCAGTTTAATGGGGTCGGAGTCAGCCGACGAATGGAGTGCCAGAGTCGGCGGACGAGCGGTCGTGACTCTGGCACTCCATTCGTCGGCTGACTCCGACCCCATTAAACTGGCGCCGTGAGCACTCCCCCGACCAAGCTGGTTCCCGGCGTGAAATTGCGCGCCGCGGAGAAAATGGCGCGCATCCCGATCCGGATCGAGCCCACGCACACGCCGCTGCGCAAGCCGGACTGGATCCGCGCCAGGATCGCGGTGTCGCCGGAAGTCGCGCGCATCAAGCAGGTGCTGCGCGAAAACCAGTTGCACACCGTGTGTGAAGAGGCCAGTTGCCCGAACCTCGCCGAGTGCTTCGGCAAGGGCACCGCGACCTTCATGATCATGGGCGACATCTGCACGCGGCGCTGCCCGTTCTGCGACGTGGCCCACGGCCGGCCCAACGCGCTCGACGTGAACGAGCCGGCGCACCTTGCAAAAACCATCGCCGGCCTGAAGCTCAAGTACGTCGTGATCACGAGCGTGGACCGCGACGACCTGCTCGACGGCGGCGCGGCGCACTTCGCCGCGTGCATCCGCGAATCGCGCGTGGCCTCGCCTGCCCTGAAGATCGAAGTGCTGGTGCCGGATTTCCGCGGCCGCATGGACCCGGCGCTGGCGATCTTCAAGGACACGCCGCCGGATGTGTTCAATCACAACCTCGAGACCGTTCCGCGCCTCTACAAGCAGGCGCGCCCGGGCTCGGACTACGGCTGGTCGCTGGACCTGCTCGAGCGCTTCAAGGCGCTGCACCCGGAGGTGCCGACCAAGTCGGGGCTGATGCTGGGCCTGGGCGAGGAAATCCCCGAGATCGAACAGGTGATGGCCGACCTGCGCGCGCACAAGGTGGACATGCTCACGCTGGGCCAGTACCTGCAGCCGAGCAAGCACCACCTGCCGGTGGCGCGCTACGCACATCCCGATGAATTCGAGCGGCTGCGCGGCTTGGGCGAACAGATGGGCTTCTCGCACGTGGCGAGCGGGCCGATGGTCCGCAGCTCGTACCATGCCGACCAGCAGGCCAAGGGACTGACGCCATTTTCCGGCCACGAGGAATAAGCATCGGAAAGCGTGCCGGAAAATGGGGTCTGTCCCTTTTTTTGCTGGGCTTCGCTGCGCTCAGCCCAACCTACGCCGCTGCGCCCAACCCAGCCGGCGTCGCGCAGGACGCCGCACCAGCGCAGGACAGGCTGCAGACCTGCGCCGCGATCAGCGATTCCAGCGCCCGCCTCGCCTGCTACGACGCGCTCGCAGCGCAGGCCTCTGCGCCTGCCGCCACTCCGGCGCCAGGTGCGCCCGCGTCAAAGGACTTCGGGATGCCGCAGACGCCGGAAGGCGTGACGCTCAAGGCGCACCTGACAACCGCGCTCGATGAGGTCAGGAAAGGTGGCAGCGTCGAGCTCGATAACGGCCAGCGCTGGAAGTTCATCGACTCCCCGGGCGCGTATTACGGCGGGATCGCCGCCGGCACCGAGGTGACGATCACCACCACGATGACCAACGGCTACCGCATGAGCATCCAGGGCGTCCCCGTGCCGCTGAAGGTCAAGCGAACCCGGTAGCTGGGCTGAAAGTAGGCTGGGCTGAGCGTAGCGAAGCCCAGCTTCAACGGCGGCCGCGGGGCTTCGCGCGCGGCGCGCGCTCAGCCCAGCCTACGACTCAGGGAATGCTCCAGTTCTGCGAGCCGCTCCGGCGTGCCGACGTCGGACCACTTCCCGTCCCACAACTCGCCGGTGAGCTCGCGGCGATCCGCGGCCGCGCGCCAGAGCGGCAGCAGCGGGAAATGCCCCGGCGTGCAGCCGGCGAAAAAATCCGGCCGATGCACCGACAGGCCGCTGAAGGTCGAGCGCCCCCGTTCGTCGCCATTCGTGGAATTGAGCACGCAGCCTTCGACCAGCGCGAAATCGCCGCGCGGATTGTGGGGCGGGTTCGGCACCATGATCAGGTGCGCGTTGATGTCCTGCGGCAGCGCGCGCGCGCGCTCGACCAGCCGCGCGAGCGGGTAATCGGAATAGACATCGCCGTTGACCACGACAAATGGCCCGGCGCCGAGCAGCGGCAGCGCGTTGAAAATTCCGCCGCCGCTTTCCAGCGCCGGCCAGCCTTCGTCGGAATACTTGACGTGCAGGTCGAAGCGGCGCCCCTCGCCGATGCCGTCGCGGATGCGGTCGCCGTGCCAGCCGAGGTTGATCACCACCTGGCGCACGCCGGCGCGCGCCAGGTTCATCAGGTGGTATTCGATCAGCGGCCGCCCGGCGACCGGGATCATCGGCTTGGGCAGGCCGTCGGTGAGTTCGCGCATGCGCGCGCCGCGCCCCGCGGCGAGGATCATCGCCCGCACGCCCGCGCCGCCGGTCACGGCGAGACCCGCGGCAGCACGTGTCTTTCGAACAGCTGCGCCAGCGGCGCGAGCTCCGGGTATTTCGGCGCCACGTCCATCACGTAGCGCACGAAGCGCGGCGTGTCGGCCACGTAGTGCGGCTTGCCGTCGCGATGCGACAGGCGCGCGAAGATGCCGAGCACCTTCAGGTGGCGCTGCAGGCCCATCCACTCGGCCTGGCGCCAGAATTCGCCGAACTGCGATGCGACCGGCAGCTTCGCCTCGCGCGCGAGCTCCCAGTAGCGCCGCAGCCCGTCATGCACGAACGGCGCGGGCGCGCTCCAGAACGCATCCTTGTAGAGGCACACCGGGTCGTAGCTGATCGGCCCGAGCACGGCATCCTGGAAATCGAGCACGCCGGGGTTCGGTGCGCTGAGCATGAGGTTGCGCGGCATGAAGTCGCGGTGCACGAAACAGCGGGGCTGCATCAGCGCGGATTTCACCAAAACGCCCATCGCGCGCTCGAGCTCACCGGCATCCTCGGCGGGCAGCGTCACGTTCAGGTGCCTGGGCAGGTACCACTCCGAGAACAACCGCACTTCGCGCCACAGCAGCTGCGCGTCGTAGGCCGGCAGCGTGCGCAGCAAGCCCTCGTCGGCCAGCGAGCGCGACTGCATCTGCACCAGCGCGCCCAGCGCATCGCCGAACAGCGGCGCGGGATCGGCGCCGGCCTGGATCGCCTGCAGGAAAGTCTGCGTGCCGAGGTCCGGCAGCAGCAGGAAGCCGCGCTCGCGGTCCTGCGCGAGGATCTCCGGCGCGTTGAGCCCCCAGCCGCGCAACAGGCCGGCGATGGCGACGAAGGGGCCGCAATCTTCCTTGTCGGGCGGCGCATCCATCACGATCCAGCTGCGCGCATCGGCCTTCAGCCGGAAGTAGCGGCGGAAGCTGGCGTCGGCCGAGGCTGGCGCGAACTGCGCCTCCGCAAGCTTCAGCTGCGCGAGCGCCCAGTCGCGCGCGAGCGCGGCGCGCGGATCGCCGGGAAGTTTTGCGGGCTCCATGAAGGCGCGCAGTCTACGCAAAAAAAACCAGTCTGACCCCATTTTCTTCTTATACTTCGGCGGTGACCTTCCGATCTTTCTGGCTCGCAGCCGTGCTGGCCTGGCCCGCGGCCGCGGCCGCGCAGGCGTTGTCCTGCCCGCAGTTCGGCAGCGACGACGAGCTGAGCCTGCCCGCCCCCACCGACGACAAGCTGCACCTGTCGGCCGACAAGGCCGACCTGACGCAGGACGGCCTCTCGACGCTGGCCGGCACCGTGCGGCTGGTTCAGGGCGGCAACCGCGTCGAGGCGCAGGCGCTGTCGTATGACCGCCAGCGCCAGCAGGTGCAGCTGTCGGCCGAATCCCTGTTCCGCAACCGCAACCTGATCGTGCGCAGCCAGTCCGCCGAGCTGGACCTCGCCAACGAGACCGGCACCTTCCACGGCACCGAGTTCACGCTGGTGGACCGTTCTTCGCGCGGCGCCGCCGAGACGATCCACCTGGCCAAGTCCGGCAAGGTGAATGTGGAGGATGTCTACTACACGACCTGCCCGCCGGGCTCGCGCGCGTGGTTCCTGCAGGCCAGCGAGATCGAGCTGGACCGCGACAAGGGCCTGGGCACGGCCAAGAACGCCCGCTTGCGCTTCGGCTACGTGCCGATCCTGTATTTCCCGTGGTTCACCTTCCCGATCGACAACCGCCGCCGCACCGGCCTGCTGTTCCCCACCATCGGCCGCTCCGACACCACCGGCTTCGATGTGCGCGAGCCGCTGTACCTGAACCTCGCGCCCAACTACGACGCGCAGCTCACGCCGCACTACATGTCGCGCCGCGGCACCCAGGTCGCCGCGGAAGGGCGCTACCTGCTGCCCAACGCCACCGGCCAGGTCGACTACGAGTACCTCGACGAGGACCAGGTCAAGGGCACCCGCCGCTCGTACTTCAATTTCCAGCACGGCGGCCTGGTCAACCGGCGGCTGGCGCTGGATGCGCGCTACGCGGAGGTCAGCGACACCGGCTACTTCGAGGACCTCGGCGGCCGCCTCGACGCGGCCGCGGTCACGCACCTCGAGCGCAGCGCGCAGCTCACCTACGCCGCGCCGCAGACCTACACGGTCATGGCGCGCGTGACCGACTACCAGGTCGTTTCGCAGACGGCGCTGGCCGACGTGAACTGCCAGGCCGGCGGCAGCTCGCCGCTGTGCACGGCGCCCTACCAGCGCGCGCCGGAGATCCGGCTGGACGCCCTGACGCGCAACGCGCGCTGGGGCACGCGTCTGGGCCTGACCGGCCAGTTCGTGAACTTCGTGCGCGACCCCGGCCCGCAGGGCCAGCGCTTCGACCTCGACCCCTATGTGCGCTTCGTCCATGACCAGACCGCGTACTACCTCACCAGCCAGTTGAACCTGGACTACACCCGCTACGCGATTCGCGACCAGGCCACGGGCCAGGACGACCACCCGGCGCGCGCGCTGCCGATCTTCAATAACGAGGCCGGCCTGCGCTTCGAGCGGCTGACCGAGGCCGGCAACCTGCAGACGCTGGAGCCGCGGCTGTCCTATCTCTACGTGCCCTACCGCGACCAGAGCCAGTTGCCGCGGTTCGACACGGGCGAGCCGGACTTCGACTTCGTGCAACTGTTCGCGGCCAACCGCTTCTCGGGGCTCGACCGCATCGCCGACGCCAACCACCTGGCGCTGGCCTTCACCAGCCGCCTGCTCGACCCGGCCAGCGGTGCACAGCGCTTCTCGGCCAGCCTCGGCCAGATCTTCCGCTTCGAAACGCCCAAGGTCGGCGTCAGCGACGGCCTGACCAAGCCCTACAAGGGCGGCACGGATTTCATCGCCGAGCTCGATTACCGCCTGCCGGCCGGCTTCGACTTCGCCACCGCCGGTCAGTGGTCGCCGGTGCGCAACGAGTTCGTGCGCGGCAGCGCCGCGCTGCGCTACCGCGACGAGGGCCGGCGCCGCGCCGACTTGGTCTATCGCTACCGCGAGGCGATCCCGATCATCGCGACCAACACCACGGTGCCGCTGGAGCAGGTGGACCTGTCGGCGGCCACGCCGATCTGGGGCCCGGTATCGGCGCTGGGCCGCTGGCGCTACTCGATGGCCGAGGACCGCTCCCTCGAGAGCCTCGGAGGCCTGGAGTACGAGACCTGTTGCTGGGCCGTGCGCGGCGCCTACCGCCGCTACCAGTTCAACACCGCCCAGGAATACACCACCGGCGTCTACTTCCAGCTCGAGCTGAAGGGCCTGACCCGCCTCGGCGCCGGCTTCCAGGCCCTGCTGCCGCCACTGGATTGACCCTCTCCCCGCTTCGCGGGGAGAGGGTGGCGAGCCGGGTGAGGGTGGCGACTGCTAAAATGCGCGCTCTTCAGCAACCCGCGGATCCCCATGCGTTTCCTGATCGTTCCTGCCCTCGTCCTGGCCACGTTCGTCGTGGCCGCCCCCGCCGCCGAGCCGATCGACCGCATCGTCGCCGTCGTCAACGAGGGCCTGGTGCTGCAGAGCGAGCTCGACCGCGCCATGCAGATGAGCAAGCACCAGCTGGCCGAACGCAAGATCGCGCTGCCGCCGGACTCGGTGCTGCGAACGCAGGTGCTCGAGCGGCTGATCCTGACGCGCGTGCAGACCCAGCGCGCGCAGGAGTCCGGCATCCGCGTGGACGACCGCGAGCTCAACGAAGTGCTCAACGGCATCGCCCAGAACAACAAGCTGAGCCTGGCCGACTTCGCCAAGCTCGTGCAGAAAGAAGGCATGGACTACACCGCGCTGCGCGAGCAGGTGCGCGACGAAGTCACCATCAACCGCCTGCGCTCGCGCGAAGTCGAGCAGCGCGTGCTGGTGACCGACCAGGACATCTCGCTGTACCTGGCCAACGAAGGCGCGTTCGACCAGGCCGAGTACCGCGTGTCGCATATCCTCGTCGCGGTGCCGGACGGCGCGCCGGGCGAGGCGCGCACCAAGGCGCGCGCGAAAGCCGAAGCGCTGCTCAAGAAGCTGCAGGGCGGCGCCGACTTCGCGCAGGTCGCCATCGCCAGTTCCGACGGCCAGCAGGCGCTGGCGGGCGGCGACCTCGACTGGCGCGCCGGCAGCAACCTGCCGGAGCTGTTCGCGGGCGCGGTGCAGAAACTGAAGGTCGGCGAGCTGTCGCCGGTCCTCGAGAACGCCTCGGGCTTCCACATTTTGAAGCTGACCGACATGCGCGGCGGCACCGCCTCCAAGACCGTCGTCGAGACCCACGCCGTGCACCTGTTGCTGTCTCCCAATCCCACGCGCACCGAGGAACAGACCAAGCAGCAGGCCCGGGCGCTCTACGACCGCATCAAGAAGGGCGAGGATCTCGGCGCGCTGGCGAAGAAGGTCTCTGACGACACCGGCTCCAAGGCCACCGGCGGCGACCTCGGCTGGCAACCCGTTGGCGTGTTCGCACCGGAATTCGAGGAGGCGTTGAAGAAGCTGCAGCCCGGCCAGGTCAGCCCGCCGTTTCGCACCACGTTTGGCTGGCACATCGCCAAGGTGCTCGAGCGCCGCTCGCGCGACGCCACCGAGGAGACGCGCCGCGCGCGCGCGCGTGCCGCGATCCAGAACCGCAAGTCGGGCGAGGAATACGAGATGTGGCTGCGGCGCCTGCGCTCCGAGGCCTATGTCGAAGTCCGGCTGAAGAGCGGTGACGGCGCACCGGCGGCGAAGTCGTAAGCCGCGCGCGCCGCTCCGGCGCGCGGCCCCCGTCCTCTTCCTGACGCCTGGCGAGCCCGCCGGCATCGGGCCCGAGCTCGCGCTGCGCCTCGCGAGCCGCACGCGGGCCATCCTCGTCGCCGATCCGCAGCTGCTCGCCGAGCGCGCGCGGCGGCTGCGGATGCGGGTGAAGCTCGCCGAGTACGATCCTGCGAACGCTGCCCGCCCCCGCGACAATGAAATCCGCGTGGTGCCGGTAGCGCTGCGCGCGCCAGTGCGCGCCGGCACGCTCGATCCGGCCAATGCGGCCTACGTGCTCGAGACGCTGCGCAAGGCGGTGGCTCTGGTGCAGGCCACGAAAGGCAGCGCCCTGGTCACCGGCCCCGTGCACAAGGGCGTGATCAACGACGCCGGCATCGCTTTCACCGGCCACACCGAGTTCCTCGCGCAGCTGACCGGCGCGCCCACGCCGGTGATGCTGCTCGCCGCCGGCACGCTGCGCGTGGCGCTGGCGACCACGCACCTGCCGCTGTCGGCCGTGCCGCGTGCGATCACCTTTGAAGGCCTCACGGCCGTGCTGCGCGTGCTGCATCGTGGGCTGCGCGAGCGCTTCGGGATTGCGCGGCCGCGCATCCTCGTCACGGGCCTGAATCCGCATGCCGGCGAGCAGGGACACCTGGGCCGCGAAGAGATCGACATCATTGAGCCGGCGCTCGCTGCGCTGCGCGCCGAAGGCCTGAACCTCATCGGGCCCCTGCCCGCCGACACGCTGTTCACGCCGCGCGAGCTCTCGCGCGGCGACGCAGTGCTGGCGATGTACCACGACCAGGGCCTGCCGGTGCTCAAGTACGCCGGCTTCGGCCACGCCGTGAACGTGACCCTTGGCTTGCCGATCGTGCGCACCTCCGTGGACCACGGCACCGCACTGGAGCTGGCGGGCACCGGCAAGGCCGACGCCGGCAGCCTCGCCGCCGCGCTGAAGCTCGCGGCCCTGATGGCGGCGCGGGCCTGATGGCCTCGCACCAGGGCCACGCGGCCAAGAAACGCTTCGGCCAGCACTTCCTGCACGAGCGCTCGGTGGTGGACCGCATCGTCCGCACCATGGACCCGAGGCCCGGCCAGAAGATCGTCGAGATCGGTCCTGGCCTCGGTGCGCTGACCGGCCCGCTGCTCGAGCGCTGCGGCACGCTAACCGTCATCGAGATCGACCGCGACATGATCCCGCGGCTCGATGCCGCGTTCGGCGAGAAGCTGGACATCATCCAGGGCGATGCGCTCGAGGTCGATTTCGCGGAGCTCGCCGCCGAGGTGCCCGGCGAAGGCAAGCTGCGCCTGGCCGGCAACCTGCCCTACAACATCTCCACGCCGCTGCTGTTCCATGTCCTGGAATCCGCCGAGCTGATCCAGGACATGCACTTCATGCTGCAGAAGGAAGTCGTGCGCCGGCTGGTGGCCGCGCCCGACACCGAGGACTACGGGCGGCTGACCGCGAGCGTGGCGGCGCGCGCCGAGGCGCACGAGCTGTTCACGGTGGGGCCCGGCGCGTTCACGCCGCCGCCGCAGGTGGATTCGGCCGTCGTGCAGATCATCCCGCGAAAGCCGCCCTTCCCGATCCACGACCTCGCGACCTACGACACAGTCGTGCGCCTGGCCTTCGGCCAGCGGCGCAAGACGCTCAGCAACGCGCTGAAGGGCGTGGTGAATGCGGAGCAGTTCGCCGCCGCGGGCATCGACCCCCGGGCCCGGGGCGAGACGCTGTCGCCCGAAGAATTTGCCCGGCTGGCGAACGGTCTTGGCAGGCTGGGCTGAGCGTAGCGAAGTAGGCTGGGCTGAGCGTAGCGAAGCCCAGCGCGAGGCCCTGCCGGGCTTCGTGCGCTACGCGCACTCAGCCCAGCCTACAATGCAGCGGTCGATATTTACCGGAGGCGTTCCGTGTACCTACACATCCTCGCCGCGGTTGAGACCCATGACGACGGCCAGCCTGTGCTGGCGCGCGCGAAGGCGCTGGCGGAGAAGTTCGGCGCCCAGCTGTCCGTGCTGCACGTCGTCGAATACCTGCCGGTGGATCCCGCCGGCGACGCCCTGCTGACCACGCCCGTGGACCTCTCGCGCGAGCGCGCCGAGCAGGCGCGAGCGCGCCTGCAGGCGTGGTGCGGCGCTCTCGGCATCCCGGCCGAGCGCGCCAAGGTGGTGGTGGGCTCGATCACCGGCGAAATCCTGCGCGCGGCCAAGGCTGCGGGCGCCGACCTGATCGTGGTCGGCCACCATCCGCGCAGTGGCCTGGCCGCCCTGTTCAGCCATACCGAGGGCGGCGTGGTGCAGCGCTCGCCCTGCGATGTGCTGGCCGTGAGGCTCGCGCCGTAAGACGCCGTCATGCCCGCGGAAGCGGGCACCCAGAACACTGGATTCCCGCATGCGCGGGAATGACAAACTAGCGCCATGTCCACCTACGCCATCGGCGACGTGCAGGGCTGTTTCGACGAACTGCAGCGCCTCCTCAAGAAAATCCGCTTCGATCCCGCCCGAGACCTGCTCTGGTTCGTGGGCGACCTGGTCAACCGCGGACCGAAATCGCTCGAAGTCCTGCGATATGTGCGCTCGCTGGGCGAGCGCGCCGTCACCGTGCTCGGCAACCACGACCTGCACCTGGTGGCGGCCTCGCTCAACGGCAAGACCGGCAAGCGAGACACGCTTGATGCGATCCTCGCCGCGCCCGACGGCGACGAGCTGATCGCCTGGCTGCGCAGCCGGCCGCTGATCCACTCGCACGGCAACTGGGTGCTGGTGCACGCCGGCCTGCCGCCGCAGTGGAGCACACAGGAAGCGCTGGAAATCTGCGCCGATGCCTCGCGCGCCCTCGTCCATCGCCGCAGCGATGCGTTTCTGGCGTCAGGCATGTACGGCAACGAGCCCGACCGCTGGCAAAAGAACCTGCGCGGCGCGGACCGCCTGCGCTTCGTCATCAATTGCTGCACGCGCATGCGCGCCTGCAGCCCGCAGGGGAACATCGACCTTTCGCACAAGGGCCCGCCGGGCGAGGCGCCGGAGGGGTTGCTGCCCTGGTTCGCCGTGCCGGGGCGGCGCAGCGCGCAACAAACCGTGATCTTCGGGCACTGGTCGGCGCTGGGCCGCGTCGCCTGGCCCGGCCACCGCGCCTACGGGCTCGACACCGGCTGCGTGTGGGGACGCAAGCTCACTGCCTTGCGGTTGCAGGACCGCAAGCTGTTCGCAGTGAAGTCAGGGTTCCGCGGCTCCGTTGCGCGTGGCTGATGCCGGCTATCGCCCTCGCTCCATGGCTTGTATGGTCGGAGTCGCACTTCTGCGAGAGTAGAAGTGCCGGGGTGGAGGGACTCTCCATGGCTTCTGCTTAGACAGACCGAGCGAGATTTCTCCCATACCGCACCTTGAGCGTCGATGTGGAATCTAGCGGCTTTTGACCGCCGATTTATGCAAGCTCACGCGGGTGCGGGTCCACCCCGGCGATGACCAAACTACGCCGGGAGAATTGTCGATGCAAATGATTCTGGATGTGGGTGTCGATGTTGCGAAAGATTCCGTCATGGTGGCGTGCGCGGCAGGAAGTTTTGTGCCACGGCTGATTGCGAATCGAGGGTGCGCCCTTCGGACCTGGCTCAGGACGGTGCCGGCGGGAAGTCGGATTGGCCTGGAATCCACCGGTCGCTATCACGGGCTTCTGGCCGATCTGGCGCACGAGATGGGATTCGTCGTGTACGTGCTCAATCCCAAGGACACGAGTTACTACGCCAAGGGGCTCGGACGCCGCGGCAAGACGGATCGGATCGACGCCGAGGTCCTGGCCCGCTACGTGTCGAAGGAGCACGACAAGCTGCACCCCTATGTCCCGCCTTCCCCCGAGCAGCGAGCGATCGACCGGCTGCTCAAACGGCGGGCGAAGCTGGTGGTCCTGAAAGGCGCCCTACGAGCCACCGGTGAGGACCTGGGCGAATGCCGGCGGCAGCTGGAAGACGTCCTGCATCGTCTCGAGCTGGTGATCGACAAGATCGATGCGCACCTGAAAGCCCTGACTCAGGCCTCGGAGCCACACCGCCAAAGCCAGCGGCGTCTGCTGACCATCGTCGGTATTGGCCCCTTGGTCAGCACCAGCCTGGCCAATACCTTCACGCGCATCCCATTTCGCAGCGCCGATGCATTCATCGCGCACACCGGGCTGGATCCACGACCTTGGGATTCCGGTCAGAAGGTCGGCCGCCGGCGCTTGTCGAAACGCGGGCCCGGCGAGCTGCGACGCCTGCTCTACATCGCCGCCCTTGCAGGATCCAAATCGCCAATCTGGAAACCGACCTACGAGCGGCACCGCGCTCGTGGACTCTCGTCCACTGCAGCGCTGGTCGTGCTGGCGCGCCGGATTGCTCGAGTGGCCTGGGCAGTGCACTACCACCAGACGGAGTTTGATCCGACCCGCCTGGCGGCTTGACCAAAACCATAGAATCTCGCCTCGCTGCCGCTCGGTCC
>JAYUGN010000237.1:0-11635 GCA_043767605.1 Gammaproteobacteria bacterium | reverse complement strand
GATTGCGCGTGGCGGTCGGATGTCGCCCGAGCGTAAGTAAGGCGCAGCCGGACTGGAACCCGTAGGGCGCTGCGAAGGGGAGCCGAGACATGGCGAGGCGAATCCGAGCAGCGGTCCGGCGAGCCATGCAGCGAGGGCGATATCCGACATCAGCCGCGCGCAACCCAGCTTGCCGATGCAGGGCTCCCTGATTCCCGAGCGCAGCGAGGGTGCGACGAGCGTGAGCGAGGCGTGATGGATTCCCGCGTTCGCGGGAATGACGGCGCGGCGTCAGCGAGGGCGCACCGCGGTGGTAAGCTCCGCGCCTCCATGAGCGAAGCGATCATCGAGGTCCGCGACCTCGTCAAGCAGTATCCGAAGGTGCGGGCGGTCGATGGCGTGAGCTTCACCGTGCCGCAGGGCGTCTGCTTCGGCCTGCTCGGGCCCAACGGCGCGGGCAAGACCACCACGATCGAAATCCTCGAAGGCCTGTCGCGGCCGACTTCGGGAGAAGTGCGCTTCCGTGGCGAGGCGCTCGGCCCTGGCTATCGCGAGCGCGTCGGCATCCAGTTCCAGTCCACCGCGCTGCAGGATTTCCTGACGGTGCGGGAGAACCTGAACTTCTTCTCGGCGCTGTACGAAAAGCGCGTGCCGCTGGACGAGATCATCCAGCGCTGCCGGCTCGAAGAGTTCCTGGACCGCGATACGCGCAAGATCTCCGGCGGCCAGCGCCAGCGCGTGCTGCTGGCGATCGCGCTGGTCAACGATCCGGAAGTGCTGTTCCTCGACGAGCCGACCACCGGCCTGGACCCGCAGGCGCGGCGCAATTTCTGGGAACTGGTGCGCGACATCCGCGCGCGTGGCAAGACCATCCTGTTGACCACGCACTACATGGACGAGGCCTACGCGCTCTGCGACGACCTGCTGATCATGGACCACGGCAAGATCATCGCGCGCGGTTCGCCGCAGCGGCTGCTGTCCGATCATTTCGACGATGTCGTCCTTGAATTGCCGGGCGATGCGATCGGTGCGCGCGAGCTGCCGTTCGCGCTGCAGAAGCGCGGCGATAACGTCGAGATCATGTCCGCTGACGTGAACGCGACCATCGCCGCGTTGCTCGCGGCGGAGGTGTCGCTGGCGCAGCTGAAAGTCCGGCCTCGCTCGCTCGAGGACCTGTTCCTCGAGCTGACCGGCAAGGAGCTGCGCGGATGAACCTGCTGCGCATCGGCCGGCTGGTCGCGATGACCTGGGCGCGCTCGCTGGAATTCCTGCGCGATCGCTCGGCGCTGGGATGGAATATCGGCTTTCCGGTGCTGATGGTCGGCGGATTCGCGCTGATTTTCTCGGGCCCGGGCCAGCCGCTGTTCAAGGTGGCGGTGCTGGCGCCGCCGGCCGCGACGCTCGATGCGCAACTGCATCCGTTCCTCGGCACGCCGCAAATCCTGTTCTATGCCGAGACCGAGGAGAACGCTGCCGTCGCCAAGGTCGGCCGCCACCAGGTCGACATGCTGCTGGACCTGCGCGCGCCGCCCGGGCGCTACTGGGTGAACCCGGAATCGCCGAAGGGCACGATCGTCGAGAAGCTGGCGCAGGGCAGCGCGGGCGCCAAGTTGTCTCGCCAGGTCACCACCGGCGCGAAGATCCGCTACGTGGACTGGGTGGTGCCGGGCCTGCTCGGCATGAATATGATGTTCTCGTGCCTGTTCGGCATCGGCTACGTGATCGTGCGCTACCGCAAGAGCGGGTATCTCAAGCGCTTGAACGCCACGCCGCTGACCGCGCTTGAATTCCTGATCGCGCAGCTGGTGTCGCGGCTGGCGCTGACGCTGTTCATCACGGTGGCCTGCTTCTTCGGCACCAATTTGTTCCTGCACTTCCACATGGAAGGCTCGTACCTGTCCCTCTTCATCGTGACGACGCTTGCCGCGGTGGCGATGATCGCGATGGGCCTGATCGTGTCGGCGCGGGTGGCTTCCGAGGAATTCGCCGGCGGCGTGCTGAACCTCCTGTCGTGGCCGATGATGGTGCTCTCCGGCGTGTTCTTCTCGCTCGACGGCGCGCCGCCGCTGGTGCAGCGCATCGCGGATCTTTTCCCGCTGACGCACCTGCTCAAGGCCGCGCGCGCGATCATGCTGGAAGGCGCCACGCTGGCCGATGTCAGCTACAACATCATCGCGATGAGCATTATGGCCGTGGTGTTCCTCGCGCTCGGCACTGCGATGTTCCGCTGGACGCAGGATTGAAGCAGGCTCCCGGCATTGCCGGGGACAACCGCCGTAGAATGACGCTGCAGCGCTATCCGGCGCTGCGCCCTGAGGAGAGGCCGTCATGTCCGGACCGCAAACCCGCCGCCTGCTGGCAGCGCTGGCCGTGGTCAGCGTCTCGGCGTCATCGCTGGCGCTGTTCCAGCCGTTCACGGCGCCGCCGACCGATCCGCAATACGCTCCCGCCTGCGGCCCCGCGCCGCCGTGCACGGTGCCGCCCGGTCAATGGGACCTGCGCAGCGACACGCGCACGTCCATTCCAACCAGCAAACCCTCGGGCATCTCGGTGGACCTGGCGTGGGCCCGCTCGGCCGGCCGGCCGGACGTGAGCATCGTGGTCATGGACAGCGGCGTGAACTATGACCACGTCGACCTGCGTAACCAGATCTGGCTCAACCGGGGCGAGCTGCCGGTGCCCAACGGGGCTGCCTGCATCTCGCCGCGGCCCGATCCTTACGACTGCAACAACGACGGCGTGTTCAACGTCAAGGACTACACCGGCGACAGCCGGATCACCGACGTCATCCTCACCGGCGTGCTGTCGCGCAGCGACCTGCGCGTGTTCGAGGACGGCATCGACACCGATGGCAACGGCTACGTCGACGATATTTCCGGCTATGACATGGACGACGGCGACCCGGACGAGTACGACCACCGCGACTTCGGCCATGGCACCGGCCGCAACGGCTTCATCGTCGCCGAACCCAACAACGGTGCAGGCATCGCCGGCATCTGCCCGAACTGCCGCATCGCCAACATCCGCATGGACGACACCTACGTCTGCCGCACCGAAGGCACCGCGCGCGGCGTGATCTGGGCCGCCGACAACGGCCACGAGCTGGTGAACATGGCGCTGGGCCACACGACCAGCTCGTCCATGAGCCGCGCCGCGTTTGATTACGCCTACAGCAAGAACACCCTGGCGATGAGCGCCATCGCCAACGAGTTCCACTTCCACCAGGGCTATGTCGGCATCTACGACAACGTGATGGCCATCGGCGCGGTGACCTACGACACCTCCGGGTCGCCCACCACGGCGGCGCCGACCACGTACGTCCGCAAGGCCAATTTCTCCAACTATGGCGCGCACCTCCAGGTGGTGGCGCCGACTGACTCGCTGACCACGACTCAAGGTACCAACAACACCTTGAACGGCTTCGACAAGTCGACCGGTACTTCGTCCGCCGTGCCGCACGCGATCGGCGTGGCGGCGCTGATCATCTCGCGTGCCCGCGACCGCATCGACAGTGGCAATCTCAACACCTCGGGCCTGGCGCTGAAGGACCTGTCGGCGCAGGAAACACGGCAGATCCTCAACCGCACTGCCGACGACGTCGTGTCCGGCGACGACCCCTCGGGCTACGCCGTGACGGCGGGCTGGGACAAGTACACCGGCTACGGCCGCATCAACGCCAAGAAAGCGCTGGACATGGTCGACAGCGGCAAGATCCCGCCCGAGGCCGACATCGACAGCCCGGACTGGTACACCTACAACCTGCCCGGCGCCCTCGACGTGAAGCTCTACGCCAACAACCGCTGGGGTGGCAGCTACACCTGGAAGCTGGAGTACGCCACCGGGCTTGCGCCGACGGCCTTCACGCAGATCGCCGCCGGTTCCGGTGCCGCGGACCCTTCGCTGTCCTCGGTGAACCTGGTGGACAACTACACCGTGCCGTGGACCACACCGGCCGTCACCGGGTTCACCGCCGTGACCCTGCGGCTGACCGTCACGGATAGCGCCGATGCGACCCGGTTCGGCGAAGACCGCATGGCGTTCTACCTGCGCCCCGCCGATCCCATGGATCATCCCGGCTGGCCGAAGCGCCTGATGAACGGCAACCTGCCGATCTCGGCGGAGTCGTTCTCCACCGCGCTGGTGGATCTGGATGGCGACAACAAGCTCGAGATCATTGTCGCGGGCAGCGGCGACGGCAAAGTCTTCGCCTTCCACCAGGACGGCACGCCCGTCGCGGGCTTCCCGGTGATGACGCTGCCCGCGCTCGGGCTGCCGAACCCGCTGTCGGCATCGCCGGCATTCGACGGCAATCCGGCCAATGGCGAAGTGCCGATCACCGGCGCCTCCGTCATCGGCGGGCCGGCGGTGGGCGACATCGATCGCGACGAAATCCAGGACATCTGCGTCAGCGCGTACGACGGTCGCGTCTATTGCTGGAACGCCGACGGCACGGCCAAGCCGGGCTTCCCGGTCAGCATCGATCCGGGCACGACGCGCAGCCAGTATCCGCCGAACGCCTTCACCGACAACCTGCGCGGCGAGGCGATCCTGTCGCCGCCGGTATTGCGCAACCTCGACGGCGACGCCGCCGGGACGCTCGAGATCGTGGTCGTGGCCATGGACCAGAAGCTCTACGCCTGGCACGCCGACGGCAGCCGCGTGGCCAATTTCCCGGTGACGGTGTTCGATCCGGCGCTCGGCGATCCGAGGACGCAGAAGGCGCCCAAAGGGGCGCTTGCGACGCCCATCGTGGCCAATATCGACGGCGATGCGGCTGGCACGATGGAGATCGTCGTCGGCACCAACGAGGGCGACGCGGGCACCGCGGATCCCACCGACGGCACCGGGCGCGTCTATCTGTACAGCGCCGCGGGCGCCTTGCTGCCGGGTTGGCCGGTGAAGCCCAATTCGCTCTCGCCGGATGCGCTGCCCATCGTCGCCCAGGGCGTCGGCACCAGCCCGATTGCGGCCAATGTCGATGGCGGCGCCGACCTCGAAATCATGGCGATGGCCTTCCTCGGCGACCCGACCCTGTACAAGTCCAACGGCACCAAGGTGCGCAGTTACGTCGGCAGCGCGGGCGCCGGGGCCGCGAGCGACGCCGACGAGGAGACGCCGGCGCGGGCGACCGGCGGGCCGTCCTCCGACAATCCCCTGCGCGGCTACGTCGGCAACGCCGCGTTCGGCGACATCGGCAGCGATGGCACGCTGGAGTATTTCAACGGCAGTATCGGCGCCGGGCTGGTGGCCAACACGGTGGGTGGCGACGGCACGCTGACCAACTTCGAGTTCTACCTTTCCGGCTGGACCGCCGCCACCGGCTCGATCGCCGCGCCGTTCCCGCGCCTGCTGGAAGGCTGGCAGTTCTTCACTGCGCCGGTCATTGCCGATGTCAGCGGCGACAACAAGCGCGACGTCATCATCGGCAGCAGCGGCAATTTCCTGCACGCGTTCGACAGCACCGGCGCGGAGGTGCCCGGCTGGCCCAAGCGGCTCGGCCACTGGATGTTGGGCACGCCTTCGGTGGGTGACATCGACGACGACGGCGACCTCGAGGTCGTCGCGGCTGACCGCATGGGCTACATCAATGTCTGGAACACGCCGGGCAAAGGCTGCTCGGCGCAGTGGCGCAAGTTCCAGCACGACGAGTGGAACACCGGCTCGCTCGAGGCCGACACGCTGCGTCCGGCCAAGGTTGACAACCTGAGCCTGGGCGGTGCGGGGGACGGCCAGGTGGCGCTGAACTTCACCGCGGTCGGTGACGATGGCCGCTGTGGCACTGCCACGGCCTACGATGTGCGGGTTGGCGGACAGCCGGTCGCCGGCCTGGCGGCGCCGGGTGCTGCCGGCGCTGCGCAGTCGCTCACGGTGCCGGCAACTGCCGGGCAGCAGATCGAGCTGCGGGTGCGCGATGAAGCGGGCAACGTCAGCGTGCCGGCGGTCATGATTGTGCCGGGCAGCGGCGATGGTGGTGGCGCGCTGCTGCCGGGCAGCTCCCTGCTGCTGCTGGCTGCTGCGTGGCGCCGCCGGCGTCCACGCTAAGGCCTCTGCAGGAGGTGTTCCGCGTCACGCGGGTACTGCTGGCGACGGCGCTGCTGGCGGGTTGCCAGTTCGGCTACTACACGCAGCTGCTGCGCGGGCAGTACGACCTGTTGTCCCGCCGCGAATCGATGCAGGCGCTGATCGCGAGTCCGGACACCGACCCGGCGCTGCGCGAAAAACTGGTGCGCGCGCTGCAGGCGCGCGAATTCGCCTCGCGCGAGTTGCGGCTGCCGGACAACGGCAGCTATACAAAATATGTGGCCCTGCACCGGCCCTACGTCGTCTGGAATGTATTTGCCGCGCCGGCGCTGTCGCTCACCGGCCATGAGTGGTGCTACCTGTTCCTCGGCTGCCTGTCCTATCGCGGCTATTACGACGAGGCCGCGGCGAATGAGCAGGCCGCGCAGCTGCGCGGCGAGGGGCTCGAGACCTACGTCGGCGGCGTGCCGGCGTATTCCACGCTCGGCTGGTTCGACGATCCGCTGCTGAGCACGATCGGTGAGGACGAGGCCGTGGTCGCCGGCACGATCTTCCACGAGCTGGCGCACCAGGTGAAGTTCGTGAAAGGCGACACGGCGTTCAATGAATCCTTTGCCACCTTCGTCGAGCAGGAAGGCCTGCGGCAATACCTGGTGGACCGGCCGCAGCTGGCGCAGGCTGCCGAGCGGCGGCGCGAGCTGCAAATCCAGTTCGTCGGGCTGATTCTCGCCACCCGCACGCGGCTTGAGGCGGTGTACGCCAGCGGCGCGCCGGCCGAAGACATGCGCCGGCGCAAGCAGGCGGAGTTCGAGACCCTGCGAGGCGACTACGCCAAGCTGCGCGCAAGCTGGGGCCAGGACTATTACGGCGCTTTCATGAGCGGCGAGCTCAACAACGCGCGGCTCTTGCCGTTCGGCTTGTACTTCGAGTGGGTGCCGGCTTTCGCGGCGCTGTTTGAGCAGTCCGGCAGGGACTGGCAGGCGTTTTACAAGGCCGTGGACGCGCTGGCGGGGCTCGCTTTCGACGAGCGGCAGCAGGCGCTGCGTCACCAGGTCCGCTGATCGTCATTCCCGCGCAAGCGGGAATGACGGCGCTCAGAAACGCCGCGTCTCGCCGTGCTGCATGACCCAGAACTTCGAAGGCTCGATGCCAGCCTCGGCCAGCGCCTTTGCGAGGTGTTGCGGCGGCTCATCCAGCGGCTCCTCGGTGAGGCGGAACGTGCCCCAGTGCATGGCGACCGATTGCACCGCGCGAACATCGCGGTGGATCCGCACCGCTTCCTCGGGGTTCACGTGCATCGCGCGCATGAACCAGCGCGGGTCGTAGGCGCCGATGGGCAGCAGGGCCAGGTCGATCGGCCCGATGCGCTTGCCGATCTCGGCGAAATCCTTCGAGTAACCGGTGTCGCCGGCGAAGTAGACCTTCTTGCCCCCGGCCTCGATGACCAGGCCGCACCAGAGCGTCTTGTTGCGATCGGTGGCGGTGCGGCCGGAGAAGTGCTGCGCTGGCACCGCGGTGACCTTGAAGCCATGGCCCTCGTGCGATTGCCACCAGTCCAGCTCGATGGCATTGCCGATGTGGTGGCGCTGCAGCCAGCGGCGCAGGCCCAGCGGCACGAAGAACACGGCCTTGGGATGCGCCGCGGCCAGCGCCATGACCGAGACCGCGTCGAGATGGTCGTAATGGTTGTGCGAGATCAGCACCACGTCGAGCGGTGGCAGGTCCTTGAGCGCCAGCCCCGGTTCGACCAGCCGCTCCGGCCCGGCCCAGCCCAGCGGCGAGGCGCGGGCGGTGAAGTGCGGGTCGGTCAACACGTTGAGGCCGCCAATCTGTACGAGGAAGGTGGAATGCCCGATCCAGGTGAGCGCCGGCCGCTCACGCTGCGCGATCAGGGCCGCATCCGGCCTGGCCACCGGGAACTTCACTTTGTCGAAGGGCTTGCGCTGGAAGCCCCACAGGAACTTGAAGAAGGCCTTCAGGCTGTGGCGGTCGTGCGGGAAGTTGTTGCGGAAGCCGTGTGGCTTGTGGTGCTTGGGTTTCACTTGACGGCAGTCTAATGGATAGACTGCGGCCCATATGCAACTCTCAAATACGCTCAGCGGGCGCAAGGAAGAATTCGTCCCGCAGGATCCTGCGCGCATCACGATGTACGTGTGCGGGCCGACGGTTTATTCCTACGCCCACATCGGCAACGCCCGGCCGGCGGTGATCTTCGACGTGCTCGCGCGCGTGCTGCGCCGCAAGTACCCCAAGGTGGTCTATGCGCGGAACATCACCGACATCGACGACAGGATCAACAAGGCTGCCGCCGAGCAGAAAGTCGCGATCGAAGTGATCACGCAAAAGTTCGCGGCGATCTACCACGAGGACCTGGCCGCGCTGGGCGTTGCGCTGCCGGACTTTGAACCGCGCGTCACCGCGCACCTGCCCGAGATCATCGCGATGATCGGGCGGCTGGTGGCGTCCGGCCATGCGTATGAGGCGCAGGGCCACGTGTTGTTCAATGTGACGTCCTACGCCGACTACGGCCAGCTCGCCAAGCGCGACCGCCGCGAGATGCTGGCCGGCGCGCGCGTGGAAGTGGCGCCGTACAAGAAGGATCCTGGCGATTTCGTGCTGTGGAAGCCGTCCACGCCCGAGCAGCCGGGCTGGGACTCGCCCTGGGGCCGCGGCCGCCCCGGCTGGCACATCGAGTGCTCGGCGATGGCCGAGAAGATCCTCGGCGAGACCATCGACATCCACGGCGGCGGCACCGACCTTGTGTTCCCGCACCACGAGAACGAGCGCGCGCAGAGTACTTGCGCGCACGGCGGCAAGGTCTTTGCGCGCTACTGGGTGCACAACGGCTTCCTCACGATGGACAGCGCGAAGATGGCCAAGTCCGTGGGCAACGTGCTGCTGGTGCACGACCTCGTGAAGCAACATCCCGGCGAAGCGATCCGCATCGCGCTGCTGAACGCGCACTACAAACAGCCGCTCGACTGGACCGACGACACGTTGCCGAATGCGCGCAAGCAGCTCGACCGGCTCTACGGCGCGCTGCGCGAACTCGAAGGCGTGACCGCTGCGCCAGGCGCAAAGGCCCCGGCCGCGTTTGTCGAGGCGCTGGAAGATGACCTCAACACGCCGATGGCGCTGGCGGAATTGTTCGGGCTCGCCGACCAGGCGTTCGCCGCAGGCGGCGACAAGGCCGCGATCAAGGGCGCGCTGCTCGATGCCGGGGGCCTCATGGGCCTGCTGCAGCGGAAACCGGAAGCCTGGTTCAAGTGGGCGCCAGCTGGAAGCGGCGTCGATGCCGCCGCCATCGAGGCGCTGATCGCGCAGCGTGCTGCCGCCAAGAAGGCCAAGGATTTCAAGGAAGCCGACCGGATCCGCGCGCAGCTCACCGCGATGGGGGTGATCATCGAGGATTCGCCGCAAGGCACGCGGTGGAAGCTGGCGGCGCAGTAGCTCCCAACAAGGAGATCAACGATGCCCAACACGATCAAGCTGCACCGCGTCCTCAAAGCCCCGCCCGAGCGCGTCTACAAGGCGTTCCTCGACCCGGCCGCGATGTGCAAATGGTTTTCGCCCAATGGATTTACCTGCACGGTGCACCACCAGGACGCCAAAGTCGGCGGCACGTACAAGGCCTCGTTCACGAATTTCTCGAGCGGCAAGAGCCATTCGTTCGGCGGCACCTACAAGGAGCTGAAAGTCGGCGAGAAGATCCGCTACAGCGACCGCTTCGACGATCCGAACCTGCCGGGCGAGATGAGCTGCACGATCGCGCTCAAGAAGGTGTTGTGCGGCACGGAACTGAGCATCGTGCAGGAGGGCATCCCGGACGCGATCCCGCCCGAGATGTGTTACCTCGGTTGGCAGGAATCGCTGGACGCACTCGCGCGGCTGGTGGAGCCCGAGATTCCGGATCAGTAGGACCTTCGCGTCATGGCGCTGGCCAGTAGCGGCCAGTCGCGATTCCAGCTGAGGTCGCGGTTGCCCTGGGTCGCGGCGTAGACGGGCGCCGCGAACGACGTCAGGACAGCGGCAGCGACAGCAACGCCCTGACGTCCAGGTCGGCGCCTGCGAAAGCGTCCAGGCCGTACCGCACCCCTGCGGCGCGCCGCGTCGGTGTGAACGTACCGAACAGTCGGTCGAACAGCGGAGACAAGTTGCCGTAGTTGGAATCGGTCTCGGCCGGCAGGCGCGAATGGTGAACCTTGTGCATGTGCGGCGTCACCACCAGCCAGCACAGCACTCGATCCGCGGCCGCCGGGACGCGGATGTTGGCGTGCTCTACCATGGCGTTGATCCCGGACAGCAGGCGATACACGGCCGTGGCCAAGGGCGATACGCCGAGCAGCACGGCGGGCGCGAAGGTGAACACGAAGCGCAGCAGACCCTCGAGCGGGTGCTGGCGGAAGGCCGTGGTCACGTCCACTTCCAGGTCACTGTGGTGCACGCGGTGGAAGCGCCAGAACCACGGCACCTTGTGCATCAGCACGTGGACGGCGTAAGCCGAGAAATCGAGCACGAGCACGCCTGCGATGAAGTTCCAGCCGGGACTCAGCACATGCAGCACGCCGAGCTGGCGCTGCCCCATCGTCGCTGCGATGCCGATCGCGCCAGCGCTCAGCAGCAGGTTCATGCAGAAGTAGATGGCGGCCAGCGCAAGGTTGGTGGCACGGCGCCCCGGCTGTCGCTGACGCTCAGAATGATCCGGGGCCTCAACGCGCGCTTCGGAATCCCGGCCGAGAGCCTGCTGCGGCAGGGGGTGTCGAAGGCGCGATCCCGGGCGGTTTAGCCCGCAGCAGCCATGCAACCGCGTACGTGGTCGTCCACCACGCCCACGGCCTGCAGGTAGGCGTAGATGATCGTGCTGCCGACGAAACGGAAGCCGCGCTTCTTCAAGTCCTTGCTGATGCGGTCTGACAGGTCCGTCTTCGCCGGAATCGCGCCGGGTTTCGGGCGATTCACGAGGGGCTTGTTGCCGACGTATGCCCACAGGTAGTTCGAGAACGAGCCGAATTCCTTCTGAACGGAGAGGAAAGCCTTCGCGTTCGAGATGGAGGATTCGATCTTGAGCCGGTTGCGCACGATGCCGGCGTCGTTCATGAGCTTCTTCACTTTCGCCGGCGTGTAGCGCGCGACTTTCTTCGCGTCGAAATTGTCGAAGGCCTTCCGGTAGGCCTCGCGCTTGCGCAGGATCGTGATCCAGCTGAGTCCCGCCTGCGCGCCCTCGAGGATCAGGAACTCGAACAGCACGCGGTCGTCGCGGACGGGCTTGCCCCATTCCTCGTCGTGGTAGGCGACGTAGAGCGGATCAACTCCGCACCAGGAGCAGCGCGTCGTCATAAGCCCCTCACCCTGACCCTCTCCCCGTGAGGGAACACTCACGGGGAGAGGGAATCAAACGAACTCGAGGCGCTTGCCGTGCGGCTTGGCGCTGACCTTCGCGCCATCCCAGGCCAGTTCGCCGTTGACCCAGGTCGAGGCGATGGAGTGCGTGAACTCGTGGCCCTCGAACGGCGACCAGCCGCAGCGATAGAGCAGGCTCTCCTTCGTGACCTTGGTCGGCTTCTTGGGATCCACCAGCACGAGGTCGGCGTAGCCACCCTCGCGGATGTAGCCGCGGTCCTTCACGCCGAAGCGC
>JAYUGN010000236.1:0-4242 GCA_043767605.1 Gammaproteobacteria bacterium | reverse complement strand
AAGGCCCAGTGCGATCAACGGCAGAACGTCTCTTGCTTTCATGGCGGACCCCTCGACAAGTGGCACCGAATAGTAGCGCCGCCCGGGCCCGGTGGCTTGTGGGGCGTCCGCCTACGGGAGTAGTCTGGCGACGTACGTACGCGGGTGAACCGAGTCTCAGGGGAGGATTTATGAGCAAGTCCTTGTGCACCGCCGTCATGGCCATCGCGCTTTTCGCAGCGCCCGCAGCTTACGCAGGGGTCGGCAAGGGAGACCTTGAGGCAGGCCTCAACATCTCGCTGATACATACCAAGACCTCCATCGACGCGAACGGCACCACGTTCGATTCGACCTCCGATAGCGGCGTGATCGGCGGCAACATCGGGTTCTTCTTCACCGACATGCTGGAAGGCAAGCTGGCCCTCACCGGCATCGTTTCTTCCAGCGGCGTCACCAAGACCACCGGCGGGACGGTGAACCCCGGCGTCGACCTCGTCTTTCTCGGAACCAGAGGCAAGGTCGCGCCATTCGTGGGCGCCAGCTACGCGAAGAGCTGGGGCGACACGCTCGGCGCCGTCGACACCGACTACTACGACGGCCACGCCGGCGTGAAATTCTTCATCAAGGAAAAAGCCAGCCTCGAGGTGAAGCTGGCGCGATACGAGGCCACGGACAGCAAGGCCACGAGTTCCCACACCGACCTCTCGGTCGGCCTCAACGTGTACTTCTAGGGAGAGCGCAATGAAGACCATGCCTCGCGTTTCCCTGGCCCTCGCCCTCAGCGTCGCGCTGGCGGCACCCTCTGCGCTGGCCGCGAAGCGCCAGCCCCCGCCCCCAAGCAAACCGACGGCGATGGACAAGACACTGAGGGAAGGGGCGAAGCGGAACGAATCGGCGCCAGTCGGCAAGGGCGACACTGAATTCGGTTTCTCGTTCCTGTTCAGCAACTACGATGAGCAGGACACCAACCAGGTGCAGCTGACGGCCAGCGTGGGCAAGTTCATCTCGGATCGAGCCGAGCTCAGCATCGAGCCGACGATCACTTACTTCGACTCGGCGGGCAGCACGTCCTTCACCCTGGCGCCATTCGTGGCGTTCAAGTACCTGTTCCGCGGCGCCAACCTGAGCAATCCGGTCGTGCCCTACGTGGGCGCGGGCATCGGCATCGACATTACGAGCACTAGCGGCGCGAGCAGCAGCACCGACTTCGGCCTGTTCGTCGCTCCCGTGGCGGGTCTGAAGTACTTCGTAAGCGAGCGTGTCTCGCTCGAATACGCGTTGAGCTTCAACTTCGGCATTCTCGAGTCCTGCGACGTGGATTGTTTCGGCGGCACCCTCCAGGGCCTGAACAACGCCCTGCGCTTCAACATCTACTACTGAGCCTTACGGGGCCCTCTTCGGCGCCAGCTTCGCGCGGAACTCCGCGTCAAAGCTGCGCAGGCCGCTGCGGTCGAGCTTGATGGCCGCATAGCCGCGGCGGATGCCCTCGAGGCGCTTGTCGCGCGACACGCCGTTCCACAACAGGCCTGAGCCGCCCTTGGCATCGGCGGCCACGATGCGCAGCAGCAGCGCCTCGGCCGCCTCGGGCACGTAGCCCGCGCGCGCGGCGTAGATCAGGCCCCAGTAATCGGCCTCGAGTTCGTCGGCATCGTTGCCCTCGCTCTGGAAATACTCGTGCACCTGGTCGGCGAGATCGGACAATTCCTCGGCCGTGCGCACATAGCGGTCACCGGTGCGCGTGTCCCAGCCCAGCTCGTGATCCATCTCGGCGAAGCTGTCGTTCTCGTGCGCGCGCGCCTCGTCGCGGTCGAGCTTGCGCAGGCCGTGGCCAAAGGCGACGTGGGCGATCTCGTGGCCGACGAAGAACGCGAATTCCGCCTCGCTCTGCATTTTCCTGAGCGCGCCGGCCGAGATGAAGACGATGCCGTTGGGTGAGACGAAGCCCTTGGGTTCGGCGCTGCGCAGCACGAACACGTGCATCGGCAGCTCGTAGGCGTGCGAGCTCTCGGCGACCAGCTGCGCGATCTCGCTCAGGTAGGCCTCGAGCGCGGGATTGCGGATCAGCCCGTCCTCGCGCGCGACGAAGTTCGCCAGCGCGGCGCCGAGCTTGTCGCTGTCGGTGTCGGGCAACGGGGCCGGCGTGGCGAGCGGCATCCGGGCCTTCAGCGCAGCCCAGTCGCGGCCGGCAAAGCGCGTGGAGACGAAGGCGCGGTAGCCGTCCGCATCGAACGGCGGGTTTTCCCACAGCGTCGGGTCGAGGTCCGCCGCGGCTTTCAAGCCGTGGTGCGCGGCGTACGCCTTCGAGAATCCGCGGATGCCGAGCGAAGCGTTGGCGCGGCTGATGAGGGGTTCGCGCGGCGTCGAGGAAAACAGGCTGGAGAGGGACCGCAGCATGCCCTTCGACATCGCACGCAACAGCTCACCGGGGCGCGCCGCTTCCTGCGCCGGCTGCAGGGCATAGGCGGGGATCCACGCGGTCTGTTTCGGCGCGAATTCCGCCTGCACCCAGCCGCCGTTGTTGCCGGTGATTTTCACGCTGGCGCCGGCCAGGAGCTTGGCGCCCGCGGCGTAATACGCGCCGGGCCCGCCGCGCGTGTCCACCGCGGCGACGATCCGCACCGCATCGCCCGCGCTGGCCGTACCCGCCAGCAGCATGGCGCCGATCAGCATCCATCCGCGCATGTTCCGACTCCCCGTTTCGCTTGCGTGCCTGACGATACGCCCGCGCTACAGCGCGCGCATTCGCGCCAGCACTTGCCGCATCAGCCGGTTGTTGGCCGCGAAGCGCGCCGGCCGGCCCAATATATGTCTGGCGGTCTGCACGTAAGCGGCCGGCCGCGGGGTTTCCAGCTTGAGCCAGCGGCGGGCATCGCTGGCCCGTACTTCCAGGTGGAACTGCATGCCGACGATGCGCTGGTTCTTCTGGAAAGCTTGATTGACGCAGGCGTCACTTTTCATGAGGCTGCGAGCCCCAGGCGGGATCGCAAAGGTATCGCCGTGCCAGTGAAAAGCCTCGAACCGGTCCGGAAACTTGCTGAACACATCACATCGGCGCGCTTCTGAATTCAACGAGACGTCAAACCAACCTATTTCCTGCTCATTGTTCCTGGTGACCTTGCCGCCCAGGACGTCCGCCAGCAGCTGGCCGCCCAGGCAAATCCCCAAGACCTTTTTATTGACGCAAGCGTCATTTATGAGGGATTTCTCGGCCACGAGCCAGGGGTAGCGCTGGTGCTCATGGGTGTTCATCGGCCCGCCCAGCACGATCAGCCAGTCGAATTCCCGCGCGGCGGGCAAGCGTTCGCCGGCGTACAGGCGTGTGCGCGTGGCACGCAGCCCCGGCTGGCCGCGCAGCCAGGACGCGATGCAGCCCGAGTCCTCGTGCGGCGCGTGCTGCAACCAGTGGACCCGCAGCGGTTTGGCCATAAACTTTGGCCATGATATCCGCGCTGATGGTCGCGGCGGTGCTCTGCGCGTGTTGCGCGATCGCCGCCGACTGGAACGAACGCCGCCGCGCCGCGTTCTACGCGCTCAAGCCGCTCACCACGCTGCTGATCATCGGCATTGCCACGCTCGCGCCGCCGTCTGACTACCAGCGCTGGCTGCTGCTGGCGCTCGCGTTCTCGCTGTGCGGTGACATCAGCCTGATGTTCGAGGGCACGAAGTGGTTCATCGGCGGGCTGGGTTCTTTCCTGCTCGCACACCTCGCGTTCGTGGCGGGATTCCTGCAGGGCGTGCATGGGGTCGTGCTGCCGGTGTGGCTGGCGGCGGTGGCGGTGTACGCGGTGGTGCTGCTGATCCTGCTGCTGCCGCGGGCAGGCGAGCTGAAGGTGCTGGTGATTGCCTACTGCGCGGTGCTGGGCGCGATGGTGTTCGCCGCCGCTGCGCGCAACTCGCAATTCGGCAGCGCTGCGAGTCACCTGGCGCTGGCGGGCGCGCTGCTGTTCATCCTGTCGGACTCCCTGCTCGGCTGGCGCCGCTTCCGCGGAAAATTCCGCGGCGCGCAGGCGCTGGTCCTCTCGACCTACTGGCTCGCCATCGGCCTGATCGCCGCCTCGGCCTGATGGCGCTGACTGCGCTACTGCTCGCGGCCACCGCGGCCACCAGTGTGCAGACCGGCACGCTCGCGAACCCGGGCATCGACGAGCTCAGCGGCCTCACCGTCTCGCGGCGCGACACTGCGCTGCTATGGGGCCACAACGACGGCGGCGACCGCCCGGCGCTGTATCGCATCGGCTTGCGCGGCGAGGATCTCGGCAAGGT